>JAJECB010000117.1 GCA_022822245.1 Gammaproteobacteria bacterium | reverse complement strand
CCCCGACCCCATCCCTCTTCATCCGGATTGTGCGAACAACCGCCGGCATGCCGGCACGCGTCCCACTCCCGGAACGTCACCTCGTACACCCCCACCGCAAACGGCTCCGCGATGCTCACCCGGTGCGCCGGACCTTCATCGTAGGAACGGTCCTCCTCGTCCGACGGCGACCCCATCATGTAGCTCCCCGCCGGAACTACCACCATCTCCGGACAACCTTCGCAGTCACGGAACTTCTTCCCGAGCTCCCACTTCGGCTTCGAGAGCAGGGCACGGGCCTCCGTTTCGTGGCGACCGCCGCGGGCCAGGTACGCGCGATAGCTCGACGGGGTGTTGAGCCTCCTCGCTTCCGCGAACGCGACGTCGTCCGCGAGCCGCTCCTCGCCCAGCTCCAGCAACGCCCCGGCCTGCGCCGACGTCAGATAGCCCGTCGCCGCATAACCCTTCTTCCGCTGGTACGTGCGGATCGCTTCGCGGGTGCCGGGGCTGAACAGCCCGTCAATCAACCCCACCTCGATGTCCAGCGACGCGAGACCGTGCTGGACCAGCTTGCGCTGGGCGGTGGTCAGCCCCAGCGCCGCCTCCACCTCCTCCGCGGGCGGCGGCAGTCGCTCCAGCCGCACCGCGCGACGCGTCGGCGCGGGGCCGTGGACCACCGTCTCCTCCCGCGCCTGCCAGCCTTCCGCGCTCACCCGCAACCGGTACCGCCCGGGGGGAAGCTCCATCCCCGGACGATATGGCCCCGCGCCCGCCACCTCGACCAGCGCGTCCGCCGGCTCCGCACTTACCGTCAGCGTCCCGTAGCGCACCGGCTCGAGACGATGCTCCACCCACGCGACGTCGCCCTTGGGCACGTCCACCTCGAGCCGGACCTCGTGATGCCCGGGCGCACCCAAGGTCAGCTCGGCCGGACCCGACAACACCCCTTTCAGGGTCACCGGCGGCTCATGGCGCCTCCCTCCATGCTCCACCCACGCGCCCGGCACCGCGGGCGCAACCAGCACGGTCACCTCGCCTCGCGCCCGAACCAGCCGATGCCGCACCTTCAGCACCCGACGGTCCGCCAGCTCCTGGCCCTCGAGACGCACCGTCTCGTGCAGCGGGTGGTCCAGCACCACCGTCCACGTCCCCGCCCGCAGGTCCGAGCGGATGAGCGGCGTCTCCCCCGCAAGCTCCCCGCCCACCAGCACCCGCGCACCCGCCGGCTCGGTCCTCGCGTCCAGGATCGCCCGCCCTCCGAAGGGAGCGCGCGATGCGTCCGACCCGGCTCCGACCACCGCCCCGCCCGCAGTCCGGCCGGCGCCCGGTACGTCCCCGCCATCGCCATCGCGCAGCCGCCTGTCCTCCGGCAGCGACGAGACCACGATATGCACATTCTCGCCGGTCACGTAGCGCGCGCCGCCCGGCGCTTCCTCGTACAACTCGGCGGAAAGCTCGTAGCGGTCGCGGCCCCAGGGTTCGATGAACCAGGCGAGGCGGAAACGCCGCCCCTCCCCCGCGACCGCACCCCAACCGAGGCTCTGTTCTTTCGAAGCCGCTATCTCCCGGCGCAACGACCTCGTGACGTACCGGCCGAGAGCGGTGCCGCTCCCTTCGCCATCGACCTCCACCTCGTCCGCCTTCTTCAACCCGGCCTTCCGGACGATCTCCCAGGCGAGCCCCGTGAAGACATGCTCCAGGTACTCGTCGGGGTTTCGCCAGGGGAACGCCGCACGGGCAGCCCCCAGGCTTCGGACCTCGTTGACCTCGATGGACCGCTCGCAGGACCGAAGGTCGGTGCCGCCGTCCGCACAGACGGCCTCGCCGTACGTGACGCTGCAACGAAGCTCGAACGAGTCTGGATCCGCGCCGGTCGGCTCGCACGCCAGCACTGTGTCCGCCCGCGCCGCCTGCAGCACCGACGCAAGCAGCTTCTCCGCGTCCGATCCGAACGACGACGCCTCGAGCGTGCCGTAGATCCGGTGCACGTCGTCACCGGTGATGAGGTTCACCTCCATGTCGTCCGGAATGCTGGAGTCCAGGGCCCCGACGAGCAGGGTCTCCATCCGTTTCGCCACCGAATCGGGCAGGCCGGTGTGCCCGCCGGTTAGCGGGCGCACCACCACCGTCGAGTCGACCTTGAGGTTCTGAATGAGGGTGTCGGCGAGCCGTGCCGCGGAGTGCTCGGCGGACAGCCCGTCCGCCCCCTGCGCGAGGGCCGAAGACGGCGGCCCGGGGGAGGCCGACAGACCGAGGAGGAGGAGCACCGCCGCGGCGGCCCGGGCCGGCCACCGCGGGCGGGCGCGCGGACGGGGAATGAACGAGCCGGACGAGGGTTTCATGCGAGCGACCATCCGTCGCCACGCGCGAGCTTCGATGATGGCACTGCCTCCACGGCGCTCTTCTCCTCTCCGAACCTGACGCGATGTACGTTCGGCAATGGAAGGACCGGAACCCGATTCTCCGAGACCCGGCCCCGGCGCGCAAACTGCGAGCCAGTCGCCTTCGCCGCACCGGTTCTACGGTAGGCAATGCGAAGACACACCCGCCGCCCCAACCTGGCCGTCGTCGTCGACGTGCGGGCCGGCCGATGGAATGGTGGCGCCCGTCGGCCACGGCGTGGCCCGGGACGGGCGCCACCTTGCACCGCCACCCCGCGCGGGCGCGGTGCGATCGTCATGACCGGCCCTGGACGGCCCCCAACGCACTCCCCGCTCCCATGGGAGCGGAGACTCCGGCCTCGGGCCGTACTGGCAATACGAAACCCGGCGTTGTTGTTCCGGTTTCCGGTTTCGTTCCTGTTGCGGTTCGCGGAACGAAGGTTCCTCGGTTTGTTGTTCCACGAGCCGCCACGCAACACACGGCGGTCAGGGGCCGGTCAGGCTCCCGGACCAGTCCGGCGGTGCCGCCGGATGGCCCGGAAGTCGTTGCGCGGCGGGGTCGAAGGGCCCGCCGCGAAGTAGCGCGCGCCGCAGCCGCCGGGTGTTCGCGTGGCGCGCATGCGCCACCCAGCTCGCGACCCGCGGGCGCCCTTCCTCCGGCGCCATCGCGCCCGCGCGCACCCGGTCGCGCATGCTCCGCAAGCGGTTGCGGAACTGGCGAACGTTGTCCTCGGGAAGCCGCCTCCGGCCGTCCGGGAGCAGGACGTAGCCGAGAAAACGGGTCCGTTCCGCCGTCGGCGCGACGTAGGTCTTGAGCGGGTGCAAGGAGAGCCGTCGCCGTGCGAGGTACGCGCGGATGCGCTCCCGCCAGTCCGCGAGCACCGCCGGGTCGTCGTGGAAGAGCGCGAAGTCGTCCACGTAGCGCAGGTAACCCTTCGCCCGCAGCACCTCCTTGACGAAGTGATCGAGGCCGTCAAGGTACACATTCGCGAAGAGCTGGCTCGTCAGGTTCCCGATTGGAAGACCTCGACGCCTTTCGAAGGGTGTGAAGAGATCATCCCCCGGATAGTAGCGGTACACCGGCTCCTGGGGATTCGAGCCGTCGATGATCGCATCCGCTAGCCGCAAGGTCTGTTCGCATCGAACTCGCCGGCGAACCTGGCCCTTCAGAATCGCGTGGTCCATGGCGGGGAAGTAGCGGAAGATGTCACAGCGCAACACCGCGCCGAACCGGTCACGGAATCGTTCGTAGCGCGCGACCGCCCGGTGCGTGCCCTTGCCCCGGCGATTCGCGTAGCTGTCGTGAATGAAGCTCCGTTCGAAGTGCGGCTCGATAGCGGCGCAGAGGGCGTGGTGCACCACCCGGTCCCGGAACGGGGCGGCGGACACGGTACGTGGCTTCGGATCGCGGATGGCGATTTCCACGTACCGCCCGGGCCGCCAGGCGCCCGCGAGCAGCTCGCGTTCGAGGCGCAGCACCTCGCGTTCCAGGCAGGCGAGAAACGCGGCGGCGCCGGGCTTTCTCCGTTTGCCCCGTGCGGCCCGGCGTGCCGCCGCCTCCAGCGCCGGAAACGAGGCGATTCCGGAGAACAGGTCGTCAGCCCGCCGGGTCACGGTGCACCCGGCGCCATCCGCCGACGAGCCGGCCCACCTCGTCCAGGCGCCGCGCCGCGTGCTCGTAGCGCCGCAGGTCGAGGTACCCGAGTTCCTTCGCGAGACGAAGCAACAGGCGCAGCTTGTCGAGGTCCACGTTCACGCGGTCGAGGAGCCGGCCGCGGTTGCGCGTGAAGGTCGCCTCGACGAGCCGCTCCAGCCCCGCGAGGGCGGTGGTCTGGATGCGGTCGCCGAGGAGGAACTTCTGCCGGCGCGGGAACCGGTCCACGGTGGGAATCAGCCACCGCACGAGCTGGTACATCGCCTCCAGCGCGGGTCCGGTGCGGCGCTCCGCACCATCCGTCGAGCGCTTCATCGGTCAAGGCCCGCCCGCCGGGGCCTGCGTCCACCGACTACGACGCGATGCCGGGCGCCACACCGGACGGGAGATGGGGCGCTGGCCGGAACCAAGCGCCGGAGGCGGGCGCTCCACGGTGCTCGGACACGATGCACCGAGCGACCCAATGAATGGCGAAAAATCCGCCAGGGGGCTCCGCCCCCTGGACCCCCGCAAAAGAGGCTAAGAAACAAAGACACAAGAGTCAATCCAACGTCCTGGCAATACGAAACCCGGCGAAATTGTTCCGGAGACCGGATCCGTTCCTGAGGCGGATCGCGGAACGAAGGAACCTCGGTTCGTAGTTCCACGAGCCGCCACGCAACACACGGCGGGCGCAGTCTCCACCAGTCGTCCACGCACGACTGTCCGACGGCGCTCCGCTGTAGCTATCGTGCCAGCAGTCCTCTACCCACTCCCATGCATTCCCCATTACATCGTACAAACCATAGTCGTTCGGCCGAAAGCTACCAGCCGGAGACGTGTGAACATGACCGTCATCGTATGAGGATACCGGCCACTCCCAATCGCGGTATCGATTCTTCAGCGCACGGTCCGCGCCGTTGGCGTGCCTGCACTGGCCTACCTCGGTCTGACCCCAGAAGCGCGACGTAGCCGTTCCCCCACGCGCCGCATACTCCCATTCCGACTCGCTCAACAATCGATACTCCGCACCCGTCTCCTGCGACAGCCAGTCAACGTACGACTGCGCGTCACCCCAGCTCACGCAAACCACCGGGTGACCATCACCTTGGGCGAAGCCAGGCGAGCGCCAACTCCGGCCCGTACGCTCCTTCCACTCACCGCCCTCATACGTCCAGCACGAGCTTCCCGGCGAATATCCTGTCGAAGAGACGAAGCGACTCCACTCGCCGCGCGTCACCTCGTATACACCAACCGCAAACGGCTCGGGTATCGTCACACGGTGCACCGGACCTTCATCGTCTTGCCGACCGTCCTCGTGTGACGGGGAGCCCATCTCGTAGCTCCCCGACGGCACCACCACCATCTCGGGACAATCCGGGCAGTCACGGAACTTCTTCCCGGGCTCCCACTGCGGCTTCGAGACCGCCGCGAGCAGGGCACGGGCCTCCGCCTCGTGGCGACCGCCGCGGGCCAGGTACGCACGGTAGCTCGCCGGGGTGTGCAGCCGCTTCGCTTCCGCAAACGCCGCGTCGTCCGCGCGGCGGGCGGCGGCCGCCCTCTGCCGTTCGGCCTGCCGCTTGCGCTCGGCCTCCGCGCGGCGCGCCTCCTCCGCACGCCGCCGCTCCCCGCGGGCCTCCTCGCCCAGCGCCTGGAGCGTCTCCGACAGCTCCGCCGTCAGGTGGCCCGTCTCCGGAAGGCCCTTCTCCTTCTGGATCGAACGGACCCCCGCTCGGGTTCGAGCGCCGAAGATGCCGTCCGCACGACCGACGTTCGCGCCAAGGGATGTCAACCCCTCCTGCACCAGCACCCGCTGCGCGTGCGTCAGATCCAGCGCAGCCTCGGCCGACTCCGGGCTCTCCGCGGGCGGCGGAGGCCCCGCGCCGGCGCTCTCCACCGTCTCCGGTTCGTCCGTCTTCGTGGCCGCGTCCGGCCCGGGCTCCGTTTCGCCGAGGGCCGGGCGCGGCGGGAAGGCGCCGCCTTCGCCCGCACGCGCGAGCACCACACCGACCTCGCCATTCAGGCTCGCGTTCTGGTGGCGGCCGAACCGGCGCCGGGCCGCAATCGTCATCGTGTCGTCGAGGTACGTCTTCGCTTCCACCGCGGTCACCTCGCCGTCCCCGTCGAGGTCGCCCGCGCCGTAGAGCGCGTCGAGCACGTGGCGGGTGAAAAGACCGTGCCCCGCCTCGTCGTCCCACGAGGCGACCTCCTTGCCCGACGACGCCGCGAGCACCGTCAGCTTCTCCGCCGACGCCTCCGGGAGCGCCGCCGGCACGAAGACCGGCGAGGCCGAGCGAACCAGCATCCCCCGGTCGCTGTCCCCCGAGAAGCATGCGTCGAGGAACACCCGCGCGGTCTTCGCCGCCTCGAGCTTGCCCAGGTTCTCGTACAGAACGTCAATCGGGTAGCCGTTGATCTCGGCGCTGTCCGGGTTCGCGTCCACCGGCAGCAGGTAGCCCCGCCCGTCCTTGAGCCCGGGGACCCCGTGCCCGGAGTAGAACACCACCACGTCCGAGCCGTGGCGAGGGTGCAGGAAACGCCAGAGCCTGCCCTCGTGGCTCCGCTCGTTGCCGAACGCGTCCTCCATCTCCGCCTGCGTCGCGTCGCGAAGATCGATGACGTTCCCGGGGTCGAAGCCGAGCACGTCGACGACGTAATGCCGGAACGCCTCCGCGTCCCGGTGCGCGTACGCCACCTCGGGCACCCGCTCGTTCCGGTACGTCCGGTTGCCGATGATGACCGCGACCCCGTGCGGATTCGCGTACTCCGCCCGAGCGGGGCCGACAGGACCGGCCGCCGCGGCGGCCAGTGCGGCGGCCGCGAGGAGCAACGACAGGGTCGGCGCTCGTCTCGCTGTCGGCATGGCGCTCTCCTCTCTTTCCTTCCCATCGTATGGCGCAATTTCGGAAATGGAAAGATCGGGGCGGCTTTCCCGGGGAAGGGGCGCGCGGCGGGCGAGTGCGGGACTGGCCGAAGCTGGCTGTAGCCAAGCGGCCGGACGCCCGGCGGCGCGGCGCGCGGGCGGGGCTCACTCACTCGCTCAATCGACGAGGGATCCGAGGTGCCGGTCGGGCGGGGGCGCGCCGGTCGGGCGGGACCGGCAAAACGCGCCTGATCCTTCCATTGCCGCGAGGGACTCGTACCGACCCGCACGGCGGGGAAAGGAGCACTCTCATGCAGCACTCGACCCGCAAGCGGCGCCGCGCCCTGCGCGCCGCCCTCGTTCTCGCGGCCGGCCTCGGCCCGGCCTTCGCCCTGCCCGCGGTCGCGACCGCGAGCATCTACGTCGACCCGGCCGGCCTCGCCCGGGAGGACCGGGCCGCCATCCAGCGGCTCGTCGTGGCCGAAGCGATCGGGAACGGCACGGTGCCCGCCCCGCTCGCGCTCGCGGTGGTGGACGTGGAGTCGGGCTTCGTCCCCCGGACGGTCGGCGCCTCCGGCGCCATCGGCCTGATGCAGATCCTCCCGGCGACGGCGACGGGCGAGCTAGGGACGGCGGCCGACGCCCTCTGGGACCCCGCGACCAACGTTCGCCTCGGGCTCGGCCGGCTCGCCGGCCTCCACGATCGCTACGGCGGCGACTGGGCGCTCGCGCTCTCGCACCACCGCGGCGGCGAGCTCGCGCAGGAGGACGGCCGCTACCTGGCGCACGACTACACCCGCGCCTACGTCGAGCGGGTGATGGACTGCTGGCGGCGCTACCAGCGGGACCGCCTCGTGCGGGCCTGGATCCGCGAGGCGAGCGGGGCGCCGCGCTTCGTCGCCGGCGACACCGCCTGGTACGCCCCCCGGTACACGGACCGGGTGGCGGTGCGGGACCGGACGATCCGCTGGCACTCGGCGGACGGCGGACGCGACCCGCACCACCACTACCGCGCTCGCCATCGCGTCCATGACCGGCGGGCGGCCGAGGGGTGCGACGAGAGGGTGACCGAAGGCGGCCGGTTCCGCGGGCACCCGGGACCCTGGTACCGCTTCCACACCGGGGGCCGGTGGTCGGCGGTGGAAGGTGGCCCCGCCCCCCGTTTCCGCACCGGCGGCGGGGGCCGGTGGGTGGCGGTCACCGGCGGCCCCCGCTTCCGCTAGTCGCCGCGGGCGCAGCGGACGCCGACCGGAATCCCTGGTAGGCACAGGTGAGGGAGCGAGGGCGAGAAATTGCCGGGCCAGTGGGCCGATGTTCGCACTCCCCCCTCACCCCAAACCCCTCTCCCGGGGGGAGAGGGGCTTTACACCACAGCATGAAATGCTCCTCCGCGGCGATCACCGAGGACGCACGCTTCGCGACCGGAGAGGGGCCTTGCACCACTCCAGCAGGAAATGCCCCTGCCCCCGAGGGGAGAGGGGTCCTGGATCCGCGGGGCAACGTGAAATGGCGCGGGCCCACCGGAGGCGCGGATTTTGCACACCGAACGCGAGCGCTTATGCTCCTTCCTCCGGTTCAGCTCGGGGGGAGCGCATGGTCGAGAGGGCCCGGGTCCGGCTCATCCGGGCCTCGCAGAGCGACGAGCTCCGCGAGACCTTTCGCCAACTGGGGGAGATTGACGGGCCGGCCGGTCCGAAGTTCCCGCGCCGGGTGCTCATGGACCTCGCGGCCCGGATCTCGGGCCGCGCCTACGAGCCGATGCTGCTCGAGCTCTGCCACCTCACGCGGGCCGCCCTGCTCGCGTTCGGAGGGCCCGCGGGGGCGGGGAGCGCCCCGTCGGGCGGGGGCGGCGGGGCCGGGGCCGGGGCGGGCTTCGAATGGCTCTTCTGGGGGGTCGAGGACGCGCGGGCGGGCGCGTTCCGCGCCGCCTTCTCGCTCCCCGGCGGGCCGTTCGGGGGCGCGCGCCCCCCGGCCGCCGATGAACCGGCCGGGGGAGACGACGGGCCGCCGCCCGGACCCGGCCGCGCGCACCTCGTCGGAGACGAAGCGGTGGTCCTCGCCTACGCCGACGGCCGGTTCGAGGTGCGCTACGGGCGCATGGTGGAGCTCGCGGCGATGATGGAGCTCCTCGTCTCCACCCTCGGCTACCGCGCGCTCGTCGCCGCGCTCGACCCGCTCACCGCGTCCGTCGTCGACCGCGACGCGGTCTCGGCGGCCGCCCGCGACCTCGCCCGCCGGCTCTACGAGTGGCTGGGCGACCACCTTCCGGCCGCGCACGCGCAGCGCAAGTTCCACGCGATGGTCGAGTTCCTCGAAGAGGACCGGGGGCCGGAGTTCACCGAAGAGGACATCGGCGACGAGGGGATCCTTCGCTTCTGGCTCCGCCAGGCCGGGGCGGAGGACGCGGGGCGGGCGGGGGGCGCGAGCGCCGACTTCCGGAGCTACCGCAACACCTTCCTCGCCTTCGTGACCCTTGCCGGGGTGCTCGCGGAGGGGGCGGAGATCGGGCGCTTCGAGCGGCGCACGCCGATCGGCGCCGACTTCGAGGCGGGCGAGGTCGACCCGCCCGCGGGGCCCGTGGTGACGCACGACGGGCCGGAAGACGAACCCCTCGCGCGCCTCCAGGCGGAGCCGGCGGCCGCGGTCAAGGCGCTCAACCGGCGCGAGCTCGCCCTCCTTCAGCTTCCGGTCGGGGAGAGCGGATGGGTGAGGCGCCTTCCCCGCTCGTATCTCCGGGCCGAGTGCTTCGGCCCGGTGCAGAACCGGCTCTCCCAGGCCCTTCGCCGGAAGGCGGGTGCGGCGGAGCTCGCGGCCATCGTCGCGGGGGGTCCCGATCCGGGCTACCTGACCCGGATCGAGACGCTGGCGCAGGCCGACGAGCACGTGCGGCGGGTGGCGAAGGCGTGCCTCTATGTCCTCCACCGGCTCGGGCGCGGGGAAGCCGGGGGCACCGGGGGCGGAGCGGACGGTGACGCCGGCCGGGGCGGCGCAAGCGACCGGAGCGGCGGAAGCGCCATGCGCGCCGGCGCCGCCGG
>JAJECB010000108.1 GCA_022822245.1 Gammaproteobacteria bacterium | reverse complement strand
TGCCGGCTCCATCTCGCGACGCGGCGTGGCGCCGCCTCATGCGAGATCCGATGGGTCTCTTCGGGTTCGTCATCGTGTCGGCACTCGCCGCCTCGGCCCTGTTCGCGCACGTCATCGCTCCCCATAATCCGAACGCCATCGACATTGCCAATCGCTTCGCGCTGCCCTCGGGCGACCACTTCCTCGGCACGGATCAGCTCGGCCGAGACGTGTTTTCCCGCACCCTCTACGGAGGTCGAATTGCCCTGATAGTCGCCTTGGTGTCCACCGGGTCGGCGGCCGCGATCGGGCTCGTCATCGGACTCGTCGCCGCCTATGGGCCGCGTGCGGTGGACAACGCCATCGTTCTCGTTCTCGACACGATGCGCTGCTACCCCACCATCATCTTTGCGCTGGCGGTCGGCCCCCTGTTCGGAGCGGGGCTGGGCACGGTCATCGCGATCATGGTGGTTACGACCTTTCCCTTCTACGGGCGTATCGTGAGGACCCAGACCCTGGCGCTCAAGAAGGCCGAGTTCGTCCTCTCGGCGCAGTCCTCCGGCGCTTCCGCGGCGCGCCTCGTCTTCCTGCACATGCTCCCCAACATCATCGGGCCGCTCCTGATTCTTGCGAGCATGGACATTCCCATCGTCATCGCGGCCGAAGCGGGCTTGAGCTTCCTCGGAGTCGGCGTGAAGCCGCCCACCCCAAGCTGGGGAATCATCCTTGACGAAGGTTACCGCTCCGTGCAGCACACGTCGTGGCTCGTGGTCGCCGCCGGCATCCCGCTCGTCCTCTCCACCCTGGGATTCACCTTTCTTGGCGAGGCCTTGCGCGACACTTTCGATCCCAAGCTCGGACGGCGATTCTAGACGGCACGCGTCACTTGCCCATGAGCGTCATCGGTGATCGTCCGCGGCATGGCGGCACCCGTCTTCGCTCCTGGAGCGGACAGGACGAGCGGTGCGTTCTTGCCCCCGGATGCACCCTCACTTGAGGGAAGGGAAGTCGATGAGCGTGGCAGCAATGATGCAAACACCTGGCGTGAGGGCCACCTGATGGCCGACGGGGCGCTGGTCGAGATCGCCGATCTCACTCTCTCCTACGCAGGGGTACCGGCGCTGCGCTCGGTTACCTTCGACGTGGGCCGTGGACGCGTCACGGGGATCGTGGGGGAGAGCGGAAGCGGCAAGTCGACGCTCGGTGCCGCCATCCTGCGCCTCCTTCCCCCGGCGGCAAGGGTGAGTGCGGGGCGGATTCTGTTCGACGGCCGCGACCTCCTCTCGCTTTCGCAGCGCGAGATGCGGGCGCTACGAGGAGCGCGGATCTCCTTCGTCTCCCAGGACCCGCTGCGGGCACTGATGCCCACCCTGACGATTGGGCGGCAGATGACGGAGATCCAGTTCCGGCGCGGCGATGGAGCCCGGCGAAAGCGACTCCGTGCCGCCGAGATGCTCGACCGGGTCGGTGTCCCGAATCCGGAGCAGAGGCTGCGTGCGTATCCCCACGAGCTATCCGGCGGCCAGCGCCAACGGGTCTCGATCGCGATGGCGATGATGATGCAGCCGGATCTGCTCATCGCCGACGAGCCCACCACCGCACTCGATGCGACGCTCGAAGCGCAGATCATCGCCCTGCTGCGTGAACTCCAGGACGAAGCGGGCTGCGCAATGCTGTTCGTGACCCACGATCTCGGACTGTTGCCGGAGCTCTGCGACGAGGTGGTGGTGATGGAGTCGGGGGAAGTCCGCGAATCGGGGCCAGTGGAGCGCGTCCTGACCGAGCCCGTCAGCGACTATACGCGCATGCTGGTTCGCTGCGATCCGGCACGGGTGGGGCAGAAGACCCGACGCCTGCCCACTCGCAGCGGCAACCCGGACGTAGGCGATGTTCCCTGGCTCGGCCCTCCCGAGCGCATCCTCCGCCACGACCCGCCGATGCTCGTCGTCGAAGGCCTCGACGTGACCTTTCGCCGCAGGTCCTGGTTGCGTGGCGCCCTGGGCGCGCAAAGCGACTTCATCGTGCAGGCTGTGAAGGGAGCCTCGTTCAGCGTCGCGCACGGCGAGACGGTCGCCATCGTCGGAGAGAGCGGATCGGGAAAGACCACCATTGCGCGCAGCGTGCTCGCCCTGCAAGAGCCCGACCGCGGCTCGATCGGTATCGGCGGCGTGGAGGTCGTGGGCCGGTCTCCGAGGGAACTCAGGCCCGTTCGGCGCAGAGTCGCGATGATGTTTCAGGACCCGATTGGTTCGCTGAGCCCGCGCTTCACTGTGGGAAGTCTCGTGACGGAACCGATGCTGATTCACGGCATCCCGGTTCCGGATCGTGAACGCGAGGCGATGCGCCTACTCGATCTCGTCGGCCTGGACGCTCGCTTCGCCGAGCGCTACCCGCACGAGCTGAGCGGTGGCGAGGCGCGCCGGGTCGGCGTGGCGCGAGCGCTCTCGTCGTCGCCGGAGCTCTTGGTCGCGGACGAACCCACGGCGGGTCTCGATCTCTCCATCCAGGGCGAGCTGCTCAATCTCCTCGCCGAGATCCAGGAGCAGATGGGACTCGCGATTCTCATCATCACCCACAACCTCGCGGTAGTGCGCCACATCAGCGATCGAACCATCGTCATGTACCGGGGAGAGTTCGTGGAGGAGGGTTCCACCGAGGCGCTGTTCCGCAACCCCCGCCACGAGTACACGCGAATGCTGCTCTCCGCGAGCCGGCACCTCCAGAGCGCGGCGCGCGCTCCCGCCGACCGGGGAAACGAAGGCGCCGAGCGGCCGCTTCCCGATCCGTGAAACCCGATGCGGAATGACGAGGCATCCTTCGGAACTTCGGATTCCGGCTCCGTCAGGACGG
>JAJECB010000493.1 GCA_022822245.1 Gammaproteobacteria bacterium | reverse complement strand
GTAGTTGAAGGAAGGCGAGCCGGGCTTCCCGCCGAACAGGCCGTGCGGCGGGAAGCGGCGCTTGTCGGAGCGGACGTTGAGGATCGCCTCGTCGGAGAGGATCTCGTACTCGCGGACGAGGGCGAGGCCGCCCCGGTGGCGCCCGGCCCCGCCGGTGTCCGCGAGCATCCCGTACTCGTTGATCCGTATCGGGTACTCGGACTCGATCATCTCGATCGAGACGTTCGACTGGTTCGCGCCCATGTGGGGGACGCCCTGCTGGCCGTCGTGCTCGCTCGTCCCTCCCCAGGTGCCCATGAACGTCTCGCAGAAGACGAACGCCTTGCCGTTCTCGTAGCCCGCGATGGTGGGGAGGGTGGACCCGCCCGCGGTGTCGGCGGTCACCCGGTCGGGGAGGGCCTCGGCGAGGGCGCCGAACAGGCAGTCGATGATCCGGTAGCCGGTGATGCCGCGCGCCCCGCAGGGGGCGGGGAAGACGGGGTTGACGAGCGATCCCTTCGGCGCGGTCACCGTGATCGGGACGGTGAAGCCGTGGCAGTTCGGGATGTCCGACACCATCACGGAGCGGAGCGCCGCGTAGCAGGACGCCTTGGTGAAGGGAAAGGTCGGGTTGATGCCGCCCTTGATCTGGTCCGACGTCCCGGTCCAGTCGATGGCGACGTCCTCGCCCGCCACCGTCACCCGTGCCTTCAGCACGACGAGCTCCGGCTCCTCGCCGAGCCCCTCGATGTGGTCGGTGAACTCGTAGACCCCGTCCGGGAACTCGGCGATCTCGGCCCGGGTCAGCCGCTCCGCGTAGTCCTGGAGGTGGGTTCCGTGGTCGAGCACGGTATCGACCCCGTAGCGCCCGAAGAGCTCCAGCATCTCGCGCTCGCCGCTCCGGCAGGCCGCGAGCTGGGCCTGGAGGTCGCCCATCACCTTGTCGGGGGTGCGGACGTTCAGGGCGATCACGTCCCAGAGGGCCCGGTTCGGCTCGCCCGCCGCGATGAACTTGACGATCGGGAGCCGGAGCCCCTCCTGGAAGATCTCCTCCGCGCCGAGCGCGTTGCTCCCGGCGACAATCCCGCCGACATCGGAGTGGTGCGCGACCGTCGTCGCCCACGCCGCGAGTCGGCGCGACGTGCCCCCGCCCCGGCCCTCGCCCGTGAAGATGGGAGTCGTGATGTAGATGTCGGGGAGGTGCTGTCCGTCCGCCGCGTAGGGATCGTTGAAGATGAAGACGTCGCCCGGGTCGATGCGCCCTTCGTACTGCGCGATGAGCTTTCGCATCGCGTCGTGGAAGCTCCCCATGTGCATCGGCGTGCAGATCCCCTGCGCGAGGGTGAGGCCGTCCGCGTCGAGGAGGGCGGTCGAGAAGTCGAGCGAGTCGCGCACGATCCCCGAGTGGGCGGTCCGCATCAGGGTGAGGGCCATGTCGTCGGCGATGGTGTCGAAGCAGCTCCTGAGGAGCTCGAGCTGGAACGGATCGATGGTGCGGGGCACGGACTTCATGCCGGTGCGGGCTCCTTCGTTTCGGGCCGATCGATCATGCGCGAGCCTCCTCCGGGCGCGGGCACGGCACGGGCCGCCGGCTACGCTCCATCGCGGGGCCGGAACGGGTCCGTGCCACCTACCTCACCGGCTCCCGGTAGTGGCCGGCAGCTCGATGATAACGTTGCCGAGCCGGTCGAGGCGCGCGGTGCAGTCCGGGGGCACGACGCAGGTTCCCTCGTACTCCTCGATGACGAACGGGCCGGCTGCCGGGTCGCCGCCGAGCCTTCCCCGGCCGATGACCGGGGTCTCGACGAGCCCTGTCGCCGGCCCGAAGTACACGGCGCGGCGCGTGTCCGGGCCGGCCCGCGAGGCGGGGTCGAACGGTGCGGGCTCCACGATGCCGGCCGGGCGCCGCGTCCCGACAAGGCGAAGGTTCACGATCTCGACCGGGAACTCCCCCGAGAACGCGTGGCCGTAGCGGGCGAGGTGCTCGGCCTCGAAGCGCTCGCAGAGATCTTCGACCGCCCGCGCGTCAAGCCGGGCGCGGTACGGGTGCTTCGGCTCTCGTCCATTGCCGTGGTCCATCCCCGCTTCGCCCCCCGCTTCACCATTGTGCGCTTCGCCGAAGGGAACGGTGAGCTCGTACGCCTGCCCCGCGAAGCGCACATCCGCCTGGGGCGAGAAGCGGATGTGCTCGCGCGGCCCTCCGACGACGGCCGCGATGCGCTCCGCGAGGGCGGCGTACTCGCGCTCCGCCTCGTCGAGCGGGGCGCCCGCCGCGAGGTGCAGGAACGGGGCCGTCTCGTTCATCTCGAGGTTCGAGAAGAGGAGCCCGAGAGCGCTGAACACTCCGGCCGCGACCGGCAGCACCACCCGCTCGACCTGGAGCACCCGGGCGAGGTCCACCGCGTGCACCCCGCCGCTCCCCCCGAAGGCGACGAGGGTGAAGTCGCGGGGGTCGCGCCCCCGGTAGGTGGTGACCGCCTTCACCGCCTTCATCATGTTCGCGTTCGCGACGGTGTGGACCCCGAACGCGGTCTCGACGACGCCCCGCCCGAGCGGCTCCGCGAGGCGCGAGGCAATCGCATCCCGCGCCCGCCCGGCGCGGACGGGAACCGTTCCCCCGGCGAGCGCCTCCGGGTTGAGATAGCCGAGGACCACGTTCGCGTCGGTCACCGTGGGCTCGTCGTTCCCGGTGCCGTAGCACGCGGGTCCCGGCACCGCACCCGCGCTCTCCGGCCCCACCTTGAGCGAGCCCGCCTTGTCGAGCCACGCGATCGATCCGCCCCCCGCCCCGACCTCGGAGATGTCGATGACGGGGAGCTTGAGGGCGTAGCCGCCCCCCCCCATGAGCGCGCTCCGCGACGACATGCCGCCCCCCACCTCGTACTCGTCGGCGAAGAGGACCCGCCCGCGCTCGATGAGCGACGCCTTGGCGGTCGTCCCCCCCATGTCGAGGGTGATGAGGTTGTCGAACCCGGCCCGCGCCGCGAAGTGCTGGGCGCCGATGACCCCCGCGGCCGGTCCGCACTCGACGATGCGGGCGGGGTTCGCGACCACTGCGCCCGCGTCGAGGATGCCGCCGCTCGACTGCATGACCATGAGCCGGCCGCCGATGCCGGCCCCTTCGACCTGGGAGACCATCGAGCGGACGTACTGCTCGACCGGAGGCCCGACGTAGGCGTTGATGACGGTGGTCGAGGTGCGCTCGTACTCGAGCTTCTGGGGCAGCACGTCGACCGAGAGGGAGACGAAGGCGCCGGGAAGCGTATCGCGGAGGATCTCGCCCGTCCGCCGTTCGTGGGCGGGGTTCGCGAAGGAGTGGAGGTAGCAGACCGCGACCGCCTCGATCCCGGCGGCGCGGATGCGCTCTGCCGCCGCCCGCACTCCCGTCTCGTCGAGAGGATGGAGCACTTCGCCGCGCGGCCCCGTCCGCTCCCCGATCTCGAAGCGGAGCTGGCGCGGCACGAGCGGCGGCGGGCGCTCGTAGAGGGGCTCGTAGAGCTCCGGCACCCGCACCCGCCGGAGCTCGAGCACGTCCCGGAACCCGCGGGTGGTGAGGAGCGCGGTCGGGGCGCCCTTGCCCTCGAGGATCGCGTTGGTCGCGACGGTGCACCCGTGCAGCAGCTCCTCGAGCGCGCCGGGCGGCGACCTGAGCTCCTCGAGGAGGCTCCGCACCCCCGCGATGACCGCGTCCGCGTAGTTCGCCGGGGTCGACGGGAGCTTCCGGGTCGCGAGCCGCCCGTCCGGGGTGAGCACGGCCACGTCGGTGAACGTCCCCCCGATGTCGGCGGCGGCGCGGGTCACGGTCGCTGGTCGGGCGGTCATGTTCTCGAAGGTGCTCCGTTCGCCTCGGCACCGTGACCGCCGGTGGCGTTGCTCACGGCGGCAGGGTCAGGAGTCGGACCGGGGTTCGTTCCCCGGCGTCCGGTAGCGCTCCTCCTCGGCGTAGTAGTCGTCGAGGCCGGCGACCCGGTTGAGGTGCGGCCAGGAGACGATGCGGTCGGGATGCCGGCCGGCGCGCATCGCCTCGCACGCCTCCTCCATGGCCCGCACCGACACGTTGAGCAGGGTCGCCGCCCAGAGCATGATCTTGAACCCGAGCTGCTCCAGCACCTCCGCGCTCGCCTTCTGCTCCGGCACCCCTTCGACGGTGACGTACATCTTCGGGAGCGAGACCGCTCGCGACACCCGCTCGAGGTCCGCCGCGCTCTCCGCCCCTTCCACGTAGACGATGTCGCACCCCGCATCCTGGCAGGCCTGTGCTCGCCACAGCCCTTCTTCGATGCCCATCGTCGCGGCCGCATCCGTGCGTCCCAGGATCAGGATGTCCGCCCCCTCGTCGCGGGCGTCGACCGCGGCCCGGATCCGGGCCACCGCCTCGCCCCGGTCCACCACCTCCACCCCGCGGGCGAAGCCGCAGCGCTTCGGAGCGCTCTGGTCCTCGATCATCACCGCCGCGAACCCCGCCCCGGCGTAGCCCGCCACCGTGCGCTTGACGTTGACCGCGTTCCCGTACCCGGTGTCCCCGTCTCCGATGACCGGGATGGACACCGCGGCGCAGATGTCGCGCCCCTGGTCCAGCATCTCCCCGAACGAGATCAGCCCGGTGTCGGGGGCGCCGATCCGGGCCGCGGAGACCGCGAGGCCGCTCATGAAGGCGACCGGGAATCCGGCCCGTTCCATGATCCGGGCACTGATCGCGTCGTGGCAGCCGGGCAGCACCACGAGTCCCGGCTCCGCGAGCAGGCGTCGCAGCCGTTCGGTGCGGGAATTCATCGGTGGGCGGCCTCGGCTCCCGCTCCCGCTCGCGTTCCCTCCATCTCCCCGGCCCGGTTCGCGGCCACGTTGCCTCAGGCCGCGAGCGGCTCGGGGCCGTCCCCGTCCGCGCGCGGATGCCCGATGGTGAAGTCGTTCCGCCCCGAGACGTCCCGGCCGCGGACCTGGATGAGCGGGCGGGTGTGGTGGGCCGAGCCGCGGCTGTCCGGGATCGGGAGATCGTGGTGGTCGAAGTGGCTCGTCGCCGGCATGTAGCGCAGGGCGTACCCAATCCGCGGCCCACCGGTCGGATTGGGGTTGGAGCCGTGGGCCATGTAGACGTCGAAGACCGCCATCTGGCCCGCTTCGAGTTCCAGGTCCCGGGCATCGCCCTCGTCGAACTCGTCCTCGTGGAGGGTCTCCGGGATCGTCACCCGGTCGCTGTGGTCCCGGAAATGACGCCCTATCTCCCCCGCGGCGTGCGACCCGGGAATGACCCGCAGGCACCCGTTCTCCACCGTGCAGTCCGTCACCGCGATCCAGACCGAGGTGGTCGCGAGGGGCTTGATCGGCCAGTAGCGGCCGTCCCGGTGCCAGGGCACGCCGCGGTCGAGGCCGGCCGGCTTGTGGAACAGGGTCGTGCCCCAGAGGATGAGGTCGGGTCCGATGAGCTGCTCCACCATGTCGAGGAGGGGCGGGTAGGTCGGGATCTCGATCCAGGCGGGGTCGCTCTTCACGTTCTGCACGCCGGAGCCCGGCACGTGGGGGGAAGCGACCGGCTCGTCGCCCATGTGCGGGTTGTCGGCGATGAGCCGGGCGGCGAGGGACTGGAGGAGCGCGAGCCGGTCCGGCGGAAGCCGGAACTCGGGGACCAGGACCCCCTCCGCGTGAAAGGAGGCGACCTCCGCTTCCGACAGGATGCTCATGCCTGCTCCGTCTCCTGCGCCCGGGACGAGGGGCGACGATAGCATGGCCGGGCGCGGGGGACGGGACCCGATTTTCCGCCTCGAACGAGTCGCGTCCGGGAGAGAGGGGCTGCCGCGCCCCGCGGCGCGTTCCGTGGTGTTATCGTCCTGCCCGGCGTCCCGGGTGAGGTTGAGCGCGTGGCTGAGCCCCGGGGGTCCGGGGCCGGAGCCGGGAGCCGGGGCGAGAGGGTGGCAGGCTCGCCGCGTGGCGTTGCTCCGGTCCGAGCCGGTCCCGGCCGGCCGCACCGAACCGCGCGAGGTAATGACGATGGCGCTCGGCAACGCGATTCGATCGCTGGTGATCAACACCCTGATCCTCCGCGAACGGTGGGGGAGCGGAGCGGCCTACAACCCGCTGTCGGCCGGGATGGCCCAGGACCCGTACCCGTCGTACGCGAAGCTCCGCGAACGGAGCCCGGTGCACCGCAGCCGGCTCATGAACGCGTGGGTGTTCTCGCGCTACACGGACGTGGACACCGTCCTCCGCGACCATCGGCGCTTCTCGAACGACCCGGCCAAGCGCGACCTCAACCGCCGGCAGCAGGCCACCCTGCCGGCCCCGGACGACTACACCATGCTGTTCCTCGACCCGCCCGACCACACGCGATTGCGGGCCCTCGTCAACAAGGCGTTCACCCGGCGGGCGGTCAACGCCCTCGAGCCCCACATCCGGGGGCTGATGAACACCCTCCTGGATGCGGTGGACCCCGCCGGATTCGACCTCATGGAGGCGGTGGCGTACCCGCTGCCGGTCATCGTGATCGCCGAGATGCTGGGGGTGCCGGCCAAGGACCGCGACCGGTTCCGGACCTGGTCGAACCGGCGGGCCCGCCTCATCGAACCGACGATCAGCCCCGAGGAACGCGCGATCGCGATGGAGGCGGGGGACGCGCTCGACGAGTACTTCACGCCCATCATCCAGGCCCGGCGGGCGGAGCCGGAGAGCGACATCGTGAGCGCTCTCGCACAGGCGGAGGAGGAGGGGGACGCGCTGACGGAGCGCGAGATGCTGAACATGCTGCGCCTGCTCCTCGTCGCCGGGAACGAGACCACCACCAATCTCATCGGGAACGGCATGCTCGCGCTGCTCCGCAACCCGGGCGAGCTCGAACGCCTGCGCGCCGACCCGAGCCTCATCCCGGCCGCGGTGGAGGAGCTGCTTCGCTTCGATTCGCCGGTGCAGACGGATTTCCGGGGCGCGCTCGAGGACTGCGAGGTGAACGGGGCGCCGGTGCGGCGCGGCGAGAACATCGTCCTTCTCATCGGCTCGGCCAACCGCGACCCGGCCGCGTTCGAGGCGCCCGACCGACTCGACATCGGCCGCGCCGAGGGGAGCCACATCTCGTTCGGCCGCGGCATCCACCACTGCATCGGGGCGCCGCTGGCGCGCCTCGAGGGCCGCATCGTCCTCGAAGTGCTGCTGGAACGCTTCGCCTCCATCCGACTCCTCGACCAGCGCCCCGCGTACCGGGGCGGGGTCGTGCTCCGCGGCCTCGAGTCCCTCCCCGTCGCCGCCGTCCCCGCGTAGCCTGCCGCCCCGCTCCCGCCCACTTGCCACAAGTCCGACCCGCGACGGAGGCCGAGAGCCCCTGGCCGCGCCAACGGACCGGCAACGGCCTCGCGCGGGTTCCAGGTATTTGAGCCCGACCGGTCAAGCCTGATAGTGATAGCGGCAGGAAATGATCGTGATGTGCTCGTCGTCTACCGCGTACACCAACCGATTGGTTGCATCTATGCGTCTCGACCAGAGGCCCGACAGGTTCTCTCTCAGCGCTTCCGGCCGGCCAATGCCTTCGTACGGAGAGCGCCTCATGTCGGAGAGCAGCCTGTTGATTCGTTCCAGCGTCTTCCGATCCTGCTTCTGCCAGTAGAGGTAGTCATCCCATGCGGCGTAGGTCCACGCCAGCGTTCTATCCATCGAGAGTGTCGCGTTCGGTGACCTTGCCGGCTCGGAATTGGGCGATGGATTCAGCCAGATGAGAAGCGTTTGCCGGTGACTTCAGCAAGTGTATGGTCTCCATCAGGCTGTTGTAGTAGTCCAGCGACATGACCACCGCATCCTCGGCTCCTTGCCGCGTGATGACCGTGCAGTCGGCGTCGTTGGAGACGCCGTCAAGAACCGATTCCAGACCGTCGCTGGCTTCGGAAAACGAGACTACGCGCATCGAAATCTCCGTCCCGACCGTGCCGGCAAAGTCTATGGCACGAGCGGTGTCGTCACAAACGATCTCGGAGGCTGAATCGGGAGGTGCGAGGCCGATGGCGATTCTGCTGAAGGATGCGTTCGAGCAAACGTTCGCGGTATGGCGCGAGGATCTCGAACCCGCGTGGCGGAGCGTGATGGACGCCGTCGACCTCGGCTTCGATGCGGTGGACACCTCACTGACCCTCGAACCCTGGGAGCCGATCTTTCCGGCCCGGCGGGGGAGGGCGTTCCCGGGCGCTCCGCCCGGCGCCCACGTCTTTCGAGCGTTCGACGGCCTCGCGCCGGAGGACGTGCGCTGCGTGATCCTCGGCCAGGACCCCTACCCCTGCCCCGCGTTCGCCACCGGGCGTGCCTTCGAGTCCGGCAACGTCGCGCGCTGGCGCGAGCTCGACAAGATGTTCTCGCCGAGCGTGCGTGCCCTCGTTCAGCTCGTCGTCGCCGCGCGCACCGGGGAGGCCCGTTACGCGGAGGGCTTCGAGCGCTGGCCGACCGCTCTCGCCGACATCGAGTCTGGCCGCATCGAGTTCGAGCCACCGGCCGCCCTCGCGGGTCGCTGGGTCGCCTCCGGCGTGCTGCTCCTCAACTCGGCCCTCACCCTGAGCCGCTTCGATCCGGCGGTCGGCCCCCACCAGGCGCGAGGCCACCTTCCCCTCTGGCGTCCCGTCCTCCTCGCGGTGCTCCGCCACCTCGCGGCGCGGCGCGTGCCCCTCGTCTGCATCGGCTTCGGCGATGCAGCGGCCTCGCTCCTCCGCGGGGCGGACCTCGACGAAGCGGACCCGCCTGCGCACGTCCGCGTCGTCCTTCGCCCCCACCCGGCCGCCGCCGGAGAGCTGTTCGCTCTCGAGAATCCATTCTCCCTCTGCAACCGTCTCCTCGAGTCGATGGACGCCGCGCCTGTCGACTGGTAGCCGACTCCATTCGGGCACCACGGCACGGTGGACGGATTCCCGAAGACCCGATCCGAATCTCTTCGCGCCGCGTGGAAGAAGGATGATGGACACCCGTCATGGGCACCGTGGAGGGAGCCGGTCGGAGCTGGCCGAATCAAGTTTCAGATCTCCGGTTGAATTCGTTGCGCAATGCCAATCGCACTCAGTGCGATTCGCCGATCACATCCGTTGCGAAACACTGGTTGAATTCTTTGCGAAACACTGGTTGAATTCGTTGCGAAATGCCGATCACATGCGTTGCAGATTACCGGTTGCCGCGTTCCGCGACAAAGTCGCGCCGGGTCGTCGGGGAGAACCGCCTTGGCCGAGGCTGAGCAATACCGCCCGCGCGTCGTTGACGAGGAGCTTGCCGCAAGGCTCGGAGCAGCCGGAGCGGTGCTCATCGAGGGGCCCCGTGCCTGCGGGAAGACGGCAACCGGGAGGCGTCACGCGGCAAGCGAGGTCCTGCTCGACGTGGATGCCGGCCTGCGAAATGCGGCGGAGCTCGAACCGAGCATCGTTCTCGAAGGGCCGGCCCCACGCCTGCTCGACGAATGGCAGACCGTGCCCTCCATCTGGAACCACGTGCGCCGCGCGGTGGACTTCGGCGGCGGGGCAGGTCGGTTCATCCTGACCGGTTCGGCCGCGCCTCCCGACGACACCACCCGGCACACCGGCGCGGGCCGGGTGTCCCGGCTCCCGATGCGCCCGATGTCGCTCTTCGAGTCCGGGCACTCGACCGGAGGGATGTCTCTCGGCGCCATGCTGCGTTCGGAGCCCGTTCCCGCGCAGCCCGGCCGAACGACGGTCTCCGACCTCGTCGAGCTCGTCTGCCGGGGCGGCTGGCCGGGCACTATCGGCGCGGGGGCGAACGATGCCCAGCGGTTCGTCCGTGACTACCTGGACGAGATTCGCCGCGCCGACATCCGGCGCGTGGATGGCATCCGCCGCGACCCGGTGCTGGTTCGCAGGGTGCTGCAGTCGTTGGCCCGGAACGTGGCCACCGAGGCGGCGGTCGCCGTCATTGCGGCCGATGCGGGCGGGAACGCGGGCCCCCTGCACCCGGAGACCGTCCAGAGCTACCTGAACGCCCTGGAGCGGGTCTTCGTGATCGAGGATCAGCCGGCCTGGTCCGCGCATCTTCGTTCCCGTTCGCGACTGCGCAGGTCTCCCAAGCGGCACTTCGTCGATCCGTCGCTGGCGGTTGCCGCACTTCGATCCGGTCCCGAGCGGCTTCGGACGGATCTCGCTTCTTTCGGATTCCTCTTCGAGTCGTTGGTCGTGCGGGATCTGCGGGTGTATTCCCAGGCCCACGATGCCGAGGTGTATCACTACCGCGACAACACCGGCCTGGAGGTGGACGCCATCGTCGAGACGGCGGGCGGCGCGTGGATGGGCGTCGAGATCAAGCTCGGTGGCGAGGGGCCGATCGAGGAAGGGGCAAGCAACCTGCTCAAGCTCCGGGACCGGGTCGACCCGGACAGAACCGGCCCTTCGGCCGGGCTCGCGGTGATAACCGGGGTCGGCCCCGGCTACACCCGGCCCGACGGGGTGACGCTCGTACCGATCACCGCCCTCGGCCCCTGAGCCTGCCGTCCTGAAGCCTCACCCCCACCCCCGCTTTCGGCTGGCAGTCGGCAGGTCGGGGAATCACCCGTTCGACGACGCTGTCGAGTCGGCTGCTCTCCCGATCGACAGCGGTAGTTGCGCCGCGTGTCTCGCGCCCCCCCGAGGGCTGGTCCGGTCAGCAATCGCGGCGGTGTAGACGGGTGTGGAAATCGCTCTCGCTCTCGCACGCGAGGGCGGCGGTGACGATGCGATCCTCGGACGCCCCGGCGAGGGCGGGCACGTTGGCGGGGAAGTCGTCCGAGACTTCGATGCCCCGCGAGAGCAATATGCGGCGAGCCATCCCGGCCCGGGCTTCCATCCGGCCTTGCGCCTTGCCTTCCGCGCGCCCTTCCGCATGGCCTTCCGCGCGCCCCCGGAAACGCCCTCTCTTGAAGCTCTCGCGGCGTTGCGAGCGCAGCCACGGGTCGTCGTCCGGCCCGGTTCCCTCGCGGGCGCCGAGCGCGAGGCCGATGCGCTCGAGGATCACGTAGGTTTGCGCCGAAGCGGTCGTCTCGTTGAGGGCGGCGTGGATGTCCTCCGCGCGCCAGCCGGGAAAGGCCCGGCTCTCGGGGGAGACCTGGTAGGTGCCGTCCTCCGACCGCAGATGGATCGTCAGCCCCGGCTGGCGGCTCCGTGCCCGGCTCCGCGCGCGGCGCTCCGGAACCTCCACCCACACCTCGGGGAAGCCCCACGATTCGTAGAGCCCGAGCTTGCCTCGACGCACGTCCGTGGAGTGGTCCACCTCGAGCACCACGTCGGGGAAGTCGTGCTCGCCGATCACCATCGCCGAGAGCCCGGGCAGGATCGCGCGTTCCGGGTACAGGTAAACGGACTGGTCCGCCTGCAGGATGCGGCGCGGCCGGCCGTGCTCGCCGCGGAGCCACAGGTCCATCGACCCGAAGCACTTGACGGGCGAGCCACGCACCGCGGCGAGCCGGTCCACGAGCGCCGACAGTGTCTCGACCGGCTGTTCGTGGTAGGGGCTGGTGGGTTCGGCGACCCAGGCGATCTCGGTATCGGCGTCCCAGAACTCGAGCCGCCCTTCGTAGCGCTCGATCGCACCGCGCGGGAGGTGTCGTGGGGTGCAGCCGGGGAACTCGGGTTCCGGCCGGAGGGAAGCGACCTGCTGCCCGTCGCGGCCGCGCTTTCTGCCGCATCGGGGGGCCGTCCATGGTCCGGGGTCTTCCATAGAAAGATTCTACCATCCAGTGCCCGAAAATTGACGTGGCGCGGCGGGTTGCGTACCGTTCGTCGGCTATCCTGATGACGCGGTTCCTGAACGACATGGCCGAGCCAGCCCTCGATCTCCGGGATGCCGGGGAAGCCGCCCGCGCGGCGGCCGAGCCCGCGTTTCCCCTTCGCTTCGTCACCGCCGCGAGCCTCTTCGACGGGCACGACGCGGCGATCAACGTCATGCGGCGCCTCCTCCAGGGGTCGGGGGGCGAGGTGGTCCACCTCGGCCACAACCGCGCCGTCGAGGAGGTGGTGACCGCCGCCATCCACGAGGACGTGCACGCGGTCGCGGTCAGCTCCTACCAGGGCGGGCACATCGAGTACTTCCGGTACATGCTGGACATGCTCCGCGAGCGCGGGGCGGGGCACGTGCGGATCTTCGGCGGGGGCGGCGGGGTCATCGTGCCGGAGGAGGTGCGCGCGCTCCACGACTACGGCATCACCCGCATCTACACCCCGGAGGACGGCCAGCGGATGGGCCTCCAGGGGATGATGGACGACGTGTTCGAGCGCGCCCGCGGTGCCCTCGACGCGCGCGCCCTCCGGGTATCGTGGGACGACGTGCGGGCCGGGGACTTCGGGGCCCTCGCCCGCGCCATCACCTGCATCGAGCGCGGGCTCGTCGACCCTGCGGCGGCCGCTGCCGGGCGGCGGCCGGACCGCGCCGCGCCGGTTCTCGGCATCACCGGGACCGGGGGCTCCGGCAAGTCGTCGGTGACCGACGAGATCGTGCGCCGGGCACGGCTCGCGTTCGGCGAGCGCCTGCGCATCGCCATCGTCGCGGCGGACCCGACCCGCCGCCGCACCGGGGGCGCCCTCCTCGGCGACCGGATCCGCATGAACGCGATCGACCACCCCGGCATCTACATGCGCTCGCTCGCGACGCGCACCTCCGGGCAGGAGATCCCGGCACGGCTCCCGGAGGTGCTCGCCGCCGTCCAGCTCGCCGGGTTCGACCTCGTGATCGTCGAGACCTCCGGCATCGGGCAGGGCGACGCAGCCCTCGCCCCCCTCGTCGACGCGAGCCTGTACGTGATGACCCCCGAGTTCGGGGCGGCGAGCCAGCTCGAGAAGATCGACATGCTCGACTTCGCGGACGTCGTCGCCATCAACAAGTTCGACCGCAAGGGGGCGGCGGATGCGCTCCGCGACGTGCGCAAGCAGCTCGCCCGCAACCGCGGCATCGCCGGGTTCGCGCCGGAGAGCCTGCCCGTCTACGGCACCATCGCGTCCCGGTTCAACGACGATGGGGTGACCGCGCTCTTCGAGGGGATCCTCGCCGCGCTGCGGGAGAACGGGTTCGGGGACGCGGTGGACGGCTGGGGGGAGAGCCGGCTTCCTGCCCCGAAGACGCGGGTCTCGACCCGGGCGGCCGCGATCGTGCCGCCGCAGCGGGTGCGCTATCTCGCGGAGGTCGCGGAGACGGTGCGGGGGTGGCGCGCGCGCGTCGAGGCCCAGTCGGTGCTCGCGCGCGAGCGCCAGCAGCTTCGCGAATCGGCGAGGATGCTGGCGTCAGCCTCCGCTTCCGGACCGCAAGCCCGGGGCGCCTCGGCGAAGGAGTCTCTCGAGTCCCTCGAGTCCCTCGCCGCGGAGCGCGAGGCGGCCCTCGGACACGAGGCGCGCACCCTCCTTGACGGCTGGCCGGCCCTTCGCGAGGCGTATTCCGAGGACGATCTCGAATCCCAGGCCGGCGGGCGGACGATCCGCACTTCGCTCACCTACACCACCCTCTCGGGGAACCGGATCCCCAAGATCTCGCTCCCCCGCTACCGTGACGAGGGCGATCTCCTCTCCTGGCTCATGCGCGAGAACGTGCCCGGGAGGTTCCCGTTCACCGCCGGGGTGTTCCCGTTCAAGCGCGAGGGGGAGGACCCGCTTCGGATGTTCGCGGGCGAGGGCGACGCGACCCGCACCAACGAGCGCTTCCACTACCTCTCGCGGCACTCCGAGGCGAAGCGGCTCTCCACCGCCTTCGATTCCGTGACCCTCTACGGCTTCGACCCCGACCACCGGCCGGACATCTACGGCAAGGTCGGGAACTCGGGGGTCTCGATCGCGACCCTCGACGACATGAAGGTGCTCTACGGCGGGTTCGATCTTTGCGATCCCGCGACCTCCGTGTCGATGACCATCAACGGACCTGCTCCCACCCTCCTCGCGATGTTCCTCAACACGGCCATCGACCAGCAGCTCGATGCCTTCGAGGCGGAGCACGGCCGGCCGCCCGACGAAGAGGAGGCGGCGACCGTTCGTGCCTCCACCCTCGAGCGGGTGCGCGGGACGGTGCAGGCGGACATCCTCAAGGAGGACCAGGGGCAGAACACCTGCATCTTCTCGACCGAGTTCAGCCTCAAGGTCATGGGCGACATCCAGGAGTACTTCACCCGGAACCGGGTGCGGAACTTCTACTCGGTGTCGATCTCGGGCTACCACATCGCGGAGGCGGGGGCGAACCCCATCAGCCAGCTCGCGTTCACCCTCGCGAACGGCTTCACCTACGTCGAGGCGTACCTCGCGCGGGGGATGGATGTCGACGACTTCGCGCCGAACTTCTCGTTCTTCTTCTCGAACGGGCTCTGCGCGGAGTACTCGGTGCTCGGGAGGGTCGCGCGGCGGATCTGGGCGGTCGCGATGCGCGAGAAGTACGGGGCGAACGAGCGGAGCCAGAAGCTCAAGTACCACATCCAGACCTCCGGTCGCTCCCTCCACGCGCAGGAGATCGAGTTCAACGACATCCGTACCACCCTCCAGGCCCTCATCGGGACCTACGACCACTGCAACAGCCTCCACACGAACGCCTACGACGAGGCGATCACCACCCCCACCGAGGAGAGCGTGCGGCGGGCGGTCGCGATCCAGCTCATCATCAACCGGGAGTGGGGGCTCGCGAAGACCGAGAACCCGAACCAGGGCTCGTTCGTCATCGAGGAGCTCACCGACCTCGTGGAGGAGGCGGTGCTTCAGGAGTTCGAGCGCCTGTCCGAGCGCGCCGGGGTGCTCGGGGCGATGGAGACGGGGTACCAACGGGGCAGGATCCAGGACGAGTCGCTCCACTACGAGCAGCGCAAGCACGAGGGGAGCCTTCCCATCGTCGGGGTCAACACGTTCCTCAAGCCGGAGGCCCCGGCGGATGGAGCGGCGACCACGATCCCCCTCGCGCGGTCGACGGAGGGGGAGAAGGAAAGTCAGATCGAGCGGCTTCGCGCCTTCCAGGCCCGGCACGCGGACGAGGCTCCGGCCATGCTCGACCGGCTCCGTCAGGCGGTCATCCGTGACGAGAACGTCTTCGAGGTGCTGATGGACGCGGTGAGGTGCTGCTCGCTCGGGCAGATCACCGACGCCCTCTTCGAGGTCGGCGGCCAGTACCGGCGGAACATGTGATGGGCCGGGCCGTCGAGGCCGGGGGCTCGAACCGGCGGAACGTGTAGTGTGCCTCGTCTTCGTGGGGTGGCGGGCCCACCCCCGCTACCCGCTCGTCGTTGCCGCAAACCGCGACGAGTACCACGCGCGCCCAACCGCGCCGGCCGCCCCGTGGGATAAGTCGGGGATGGGTGGGCCGGCGGGCGGCGGCGGTGCCGGCGCCGACGCGGCGGAGGGCCGCATCCTCGCCGGGCGCGACCTCAAGGCCGGCGGCACCTGGCTCGGGGTGACGGCGGACGGGCGCTTCGCGGCCCTCACGAACGTCGGCGGCTCGACGCCCCCCGGACCCGGTGCCCCATCCCGGGGGCGCCTCCCGGTCGATTTCCTTCGCGGCTCCTTCGGCGCGCGCGAGTACGCACGCGGGGTGTCCCGTGAAGCCGAGCGCTACAGCGGCTTCAACCTGCTGCTCGCCGACCGGGACGGGGTCCACTGCGTGACCAACCGCGGAGACGAACCCCTGACGGAGCTCGCGCCCGGCTGCCACGGGCTCGGCAACGACCGCCTGAACGCGATGGAGCCGAAGGTGACGGGCGGACTCGCGGAGTTCGGCCGGATGCTCGCCGTGGAGCTCGCGACGGATGAGCTCTTCGCCCTGCTCGCCGACGACGAGCCCGCCGTGGAGGCGGACTCTCGCGGGACGGACGTCGACCCGGTGCGCTCGGCGCGGTTTATCCGCGGGGACGTGTACGGGACCCGTTCGTCGACGGTGCTCACCGTCGAGCGGAGCGGGACGATCACGTTCGAGGAGCGGAGCTTCGACGCGCGGGCGGTCGAGACGGGGCGGGTGGCGTTCGCGCGCCCGGCGGGCCCCGGGGCGGACTTCATGGCGGCCCGCACCCCGGCCCGGGACCGGGACGCGGCCGCGGACTGACCGGCGCCGAGGAGGCCGGCCGCGGTAGTCTTCGGCGAGCCGATTCGATAGGCTGCACGGCCTTGACGCGGCGGGGAGACTCGACTTGACGGAACACGACACCCTGGCGGGTCCGGACATCCGGCGCGACCGGCGTCTCGGCGAGGTTCTGGCCCTCTTCGACCGGCCGCTCGACGACCTCCTGTTCGAGGCGCAGTCGGCCCCCATCAACCAGCTCGTGCAGGTCGAGCGTGCGCCGCTCGACGATGCCGAACCGCTGCCGCCGATCGGGCTCGTGCGCGGCATCGCGGTCGCCCGGATCCCGATGTCGCGCTGGTCGGCCGAAGCGCCGCCTCCGTCGGCCGGCGAGGTTCGTCCGTGACCGCCGGGGCGCGGCTCGAGGGCATCGAGGCCTGCGTCTTCGACGCCTACGGGACCCTCTTCGACGTCCACTCCGCGGTCGGCCGCCACCGCGCGCGTGTCGGCGAGGCGGCGGACTCCGTCTCCGCGACGTGGCGATCCAAGCAGCTCCAGTACACCTGGCTCCGGAGCCTCATGCACCGCTGGACCCCCTTCGCGGAGGTGACCGCGGACGCGCTCGACTTCGCCCTCGACGAGGCGGGCATCGAGGACGCCGCCCTTCGCCGCGACCTCCTCGACGCGTACCGCTCGCTCGCGTGCTATCCCGAGGTCGTGGGCGTGCTCGACGCCCTGCGGGGCGGCGGCATGCGCACCGCCATCCTCTCGAACGGGTCGCGGGAGATGCTGGACGCGGCGGTCGAGAGCGCCGGCGTCGGAACCCGCCTCGACGCGGTTCTGTCGGTGGGCGACGTCCGGGTCTACAAGCCGCACCCGGACGTCTACCGCCTCGCGTGCGACCGGCTCGGGGTGGGGCGCGAGACGGTCTGCTTCCTGTCCTCGAACGCGTGGGACGCGGCGGGGGCGGCGACCTTCGGATTCCGCGTCGTCTGGGTGAACCGCTTCGGCCAGGTCCGGGAGCGGCTCCCCGACGCCCCGGACGTCGAGGTCGAGACCCTCGACCCGCTTCCGGGTCTCGTGCTTGGCCAGAGCCCGTCCCCGCGGACGTAATTCACCCGCGATGAGGCCGAAGCGCGGCGGGGCGGACAGGCGAAGCGCGATCCCACATGGCGCGCCGCGGTTCGGCGCCGTGGCGAGGCGGGGCGAATCCACCCGGCCCTGCGGGGCGGGCTCCACTCCATGAAGGAGCACGAGGAATGAACGCGGACCCGGACTGCATCTTCTGCCGCATCGTCGCGGGGGAGATCCCGTCGTTCAAGCTCCTGGAGAACGACCGGGTCCTCTCGTTCATGGACATCAACCCCGCGAACGAGGGCCACTGCCTCGTCATCCCGAAGACGCACGTGCCGAACCTCTTCGAGGCGGACGACGAGTCCCTCTCCGCCGTCGCGTCGGCCTGCCGCCGGGTCGCGGACGCGGTGCGCCGGACCCTCGACCCGCCCGGGATCAGCATCGCGCAGGCGAACGGCCCGGCCGCCGGGCAGTCGGTGCTCCACCTCCACTTCCACGTCATCCCCCGACGCGCGGACGACGACCTCCTGTTCAACTGGGAGCTCCAGCCGGGCGATCTCGACGCGATCGGCCGTCTCGCCGAGCGCATCCGCGCCAACCTCCGCTAGCCGCAAGCACCTTGGCGTCCGCAGCAGGACATCGGTGAAATATTGCGGCTCGCCGCCGTCCCCGCCCCGCCCCGCTATCTCCAAGGTCGCATGCACCTGCTCTCGGCCGCGTGTGGTGTGGCGGAGTTGACGGTGAGTGGAAGCCGGCGCTAACCCGTTGCGCTGCGGTGGAGGACGAAGTCGCAGTCCGGGGAAACGGCGCGGAGCAGCTCGCTCAGCTTCTCCAGGGTCGGCGTCGAGGTTCCGCGTTCGTATCGGGCATACGCATTGCGCGACTTCGCGCCCAGGCGGTCGGCGGCTTCGGCGAGCGAGAGGCCGCTCCGTTCCCGCTGTCGCCGCAGCAGCAGACTGACGAGGCCCCTCGTGTCCGACGAGCTCACCTCGAAGTCGTCTCCGTTCACGGGATGCACCTTGGCCGAGAATCCGGGGCGGTTGGCGAGGCTCTCCAGCAGATCCTCGGCCATGCTCAACGCCTCCTCCCTCGTTCGGCCCTGCGTCATGGCGTCGAGAACCGGCACCTCGGCGAGCCAGAACCCGCCGTCTTCGTAGACCCTTCCGCTGAAACGCATGTCAGTTCTTCCTCCCGGCTCGCCGGAGGATTGCTCGGGCGAGCCTCTCATTGATCTCCGCGTGTCGCGGGATCGCCTCTTCCCGATTCCCGTCGGTCCAGATGTCGTGCCTTCCGCCGTGACGCAGGAACGTCCATCCACCCCTTCGCAGGGCCCGTTCCAGGTCACGTCGCTTCATTGTCTCATTGTACACAAATACGTGTACATTCCGCGGGAGAAGCGTGGGCGTGCGCATTAATTCGGGACGCTCCCGTTGGACGGAGCGGGGTTGACGCGGGTGGCTGGCCGGCGGGGAGCCGCCCGCTTCCCGGCCGGACGTGACAGAATTTGCGCAGGTCCGCGAGCACAGGGTACGAGGAGGGTGGCTCAATGGTGGAGGGAGCGTTGCGGGTAGGGGTGATCGGCACGGGGGGAATGGGCGGGCGGCATGCCCGGAACCTCGCGCATCGCGTGTCCGGGGCGGAGCTGGTCGCGGTCATGGACGTGGACCAGGCACGGGCGAACGCCCTTTCCGACGACTGCGGAGGAGCGGCCGTATTCGATTCCGGTGCCGCGCTCATCAGCGACCCGAGGGTGGAGGCGGTGCTCATCGCGTCGCCGGACCCGACCCACGCGGACCTCGCCGTCGCCTGCATCGAGGCGGGCAAGCCGGTCCTGTGCGAGAAGCCCCTCGGGGTCGACATCGAGGATGCGAAACGGGTCCTCGACGCCGAGGTCGCGGGCGGGCGGAAGCTCGTCCAGGTGGGCCTCATGCGCACCTTCGATCCGCAGCACTCCGCGCTCAAGCGGGCGATCGACGCGGGCGAGATCGGTCGGCCACTCCTCTTTCGCGGCATCCACACCCACTGGCGGGTGGAAGAGGTTCGGACCGCGGTCAACGTGATCGTCAATTCCGCGGTCCACGACATCCACTCCGCACGCTGGCTCATGGGCGACGACGTCGCGTCCGTTTTCACGAGTCACATCGTCGACGTGCCGGAGCAGCCGGACAGCACCCGGCTCGTCCTCCTCCAGCTCACGTTCCGGCGCGGCGGGCTCGCCTCCATCGAGGTGAACCTCGACTCGAACTACGGCTACGAGGTCATCGTCGAAGTCGCGGGAGAGCAGGGCGTGCTGCGGACGCCGTCGATCACGAGCCCTGTCCTGCGCAAGGGCGGGGGCGCCTCGCGCGCGGTGGAGCCCGGCTGGCTGGAACGGTTCGAGATGGCCTATCGGATCGAGGCCGAGGCATGGGTGCGGGCCGCCCGGGCGGGCGGGGCGACAGGGCCCACGGTCTGGGACGGCTACGCGGCGATGCGCGTCGCCGAGGCGGCGGAACGCTCGCTCGAGACCGGGCGGGCCGAGTCCGTCCTCGACGAACCGCGTCCCGCCCTTTACGACGCCGCCTGAGTCGCGCCCGGGGACGTCCCGTGGAAGTCACGCCCGCGGAAGCTCTCCGGGAGTGCGGGCTTCCAGCCCGCGGGGGGGCGAGGTTCTCCACGGTCCACGCGGGCTCGAAGCCCGCGCTCCCGGGCGGCCGGTGATTCGGAGCCTCCGCGGTGGGTGGCCGGCCCGCGATAGCGGGAGAATTGGCGTTCGCAGCAGAGAATTGGTGATCGTTCCGGATTCGTCATGGTGCTCCGTCTCCTCAACGTCGAGAAGCATTACGCCGTTTCGGATCAGCGGGTTCCCGCCCTCAACGGGGTCTCCCTGGACCTTGGCCGGGGCGAGTGGCTGGCCGTCGTCGGCCGGAGCGGCTGCGGCAAGACGACCTTGCTCAACCTCGCCGGCGCAGCCGACCTCCCGACGAGCGGCCACGTCGAGATCGAAGGGGTCCGGACCTCCTCCCTCGACGACGACGCGCTGACCGAGCTCCGCCGCCGCCGCATCGGATTCGTCTTCCAGTTCCTGCAGCTCCTTCCGACCCTGAACGCGGTCGAGAACGTCGAGCTGCCCCTTCAGCTCGCGGGGGTGCGCAAGCCCCGCGGGCGCGCCCGCGAGATGCTTGAATTGGTCGGCATCGCGGCCCTCGCGGACCGCCATCCCCACCAGCTCTCGGGGGGCGAGATGCAGCGGGTCGCCATCGCCCGCGCCCTGGTGCACGGGCCGGGGCTGCTCCTCGCCGACGAGCCGACCGGCAGTCTTTACGACGAGGCGGGCGCGTCGGTCATCGAGCTCCTCCGCGACATGCGCGAGCGGCTCGGCACCAGCATCCTCATGGCGACCCACAGCCGGGAAGCCGCCGCCGCCGCCGACCGCCGCCTCACCCTTCGCGACGGCCGGCTCGCCGACGGCGCCCCCTCGCCCGGCGGACCCGAATAGGACGCGGCATGGGCATGGCGCGGGCCGTCCTCCTCTTCCGTCTCATCGTGCGCCCCATGGTCCGGGACCGCGCCCGGGCGCTCCTCACCGTGTCCGCGGTCGCCCTCGGGGTCGCGGTGATCGTGGCCGTGGACCTCGCGGGAGAAGCGTCGATGGGGTCGTTCCGCTCTTCCCTCGAGTCGCTGCAGGGCCGTGCGAGCTACGAGATCACCCAAGTCGGCGGCATCCCGGAAACGGTGTACGGCGACCTCGCGCGTCTCGAGGAGCCGCTCTCCTTCTCGCCCCGCATCGAGGGGTTCGCGCTCCTCCCCGGCACCGGCGAGGAGGTCGCGCTCTTCGGCGTCGACCTCGTCGGGGACACGACGCTCGGGGAGACCGGAAGCCGCCCGCGCGGCGACGTTTCCGAGCTGCTCGACGTTCCGTCGGTGTGGGTGACCGCCGCGCTCGGGGTCTCTCCCGGCAGCACCCTTCCCGTCGTCGCCGGCGATCGTCGGATGGATCTCGTGGTGCAGGGCGTCATCGAGCCCTCGGGGGTGCGTGCCGGCTCGTTCCTGCTCGTGGACATCGCCCTCGCCGAGCGACTTCTCGCCCGCTCGGGAAGGCTCGACCGGATCTACGTGCACACTCCGCCCGGCGGGGAGCGCGACTGGGCGGCCCGGCTCGCCGCCGTCCTTCCCCCCGCCGCCTCCATCCTCCCCGCGGGGACCCGGACCGACGACAACCGCCGAATGCTCCGGGCGTTCCGCTGGAACCTCCGGATGATGAGCTTCACCACGATCCTCGTGGGCGCGTTCCTCATCTACAACACGATCACCGCCTACGTGGTGCGTCGGCGCCAGCAGATCGGAATCGTCCGTGCGCTGGGGGCTTCACGGGCGATGGTGCGGGCCGCCTTCCTCATCGAGGGGGCCGTGTTCGGGGCGATCGGGGCGGTGGCCGGGCTCCTCCTCGGCCGGGTGCTCGCGGTGGGGGCGGTGGAGGCGGTCGGCGGGACGGTCAGCTCGCTCTACGTGAGCAGCACGCC
>JAJECB010000116.1 GCA_022822245.1 Gammaproteobacteria bacterium | reverse complement strand
GCCCGACGCCCGGCAAGGCGGAGTGCGACGCCGCCGAGCGCGATCTTTCCCGACACCTGGAGCGGACGGTCGGCCGCGCCCCGGCCGTAGGGGACGTCGAGCTCGGCCGAGGTCGATGCGGGGCCTTCCGCGCGGAGGTCGGGAGCGGGTCCGCCGGCTTCGGTACGCAGAGGACTCGCGCGGACAAAGGCGAGGAGGTCCCGGGCGGGGCCGGAGCCTGCCAGGGAGACCCGGACCCGCCCCGCTTGATCGGTGGTGTCCGCGATTCGTGCGGATCCTCGCTCGATCGCGGAGTCGAAGATCGATCCGCGGATCTCCGAGAACTCGAGCCGCGGCCCGTCCGCCCTTGCCTCGGCCTCCTCGATCCGGACCGCGGGCCACCCCTCGGCGTAGGCGAGCTCGACCTCCCGGAACGTACCGGTCGCCACGAACTCGCCGTCCCCGTCCGCGAAGGGGATGGACCGTGGGTCGCCGCGGATCCGTACCGTCGACCCGGTGAGGCGGCCGGAACGCACCGCACGGCGGTACCAGCGGGCGAACGCGATGGCCCGGCGGTCGGGGAGGACGGCCCCGATGTCCGCGAGGGCGACGTCGTCGAGCCGGATTTCGGCATCGAGCGCGGGAGCGCCGCCCTCGTCCGGGAGAGGGGCGGCCACCTTGCCCGACATGCGTCCGGCGATCCCCGCCACCTTGAATCCGAGTCCTGCGGTGTGCGCGGCCCAGCCTTTCCCGGCGGGGGCGATCCGAACCTCTCCCTCGAGGGTCAGCTCGTAAGGCGTGGATCGGAACGAGGGAATGGCGACGTGGAGACGGTCGTTCACGAAGCGCACCCGCCACTCGCCACCGACGAGGTCGACCCGGGCGCCCGCCTCCGATATGCGCCACGGTCCCGCCGTCGCTCCGAATCCCGACACCACCGCGCTCAGCCAGAACGAGGCCTCGCCGTTCGCGCCGGGGTCCCCGAAGGCGGCCAGCTCCTCGATCCGCCCCGCCGGCCGGAGACGTTCGAGTGCCGGGCGAAGCGCGTGGTCCGCCGGAAGGGCGTTGCCGGCGAGCGGAGCGAGGAGCGGCACCGGGATGCGGCGGGCGGACCATCGCAGCGATCCCGGGACCCCGGTCGACCAGCGGATGACGAAGGGGCTCCGCTCGGCGCCCGCCCCCCCGGGCAACCGGGACCAGTCGACCTCCCCGGTGACCGTCCAGCCGGCCGGGTCCGGGGTCGCATTCGCGACGAACCGCACGTCCTCGAGACTCAACCCGGGATCGTCGGCCTTCCCGGGTGCGTCGAAGGTGAAGTCCAGGGTGGCCGATTCGATGCGCCCCCGCGCGACACGTCCCGAGAGCAGGAACTCGGCCTCGCTCGAGATCCGGCGCAGGGTGGCTCGCACCGTGGGGCCGGGCTCCAGCACTCCGGCGAGGAACCGGACGCCTTCCATCGGCACCCGCTCGCCGCGGAGCCGGATGTCGATCCGCCAATCGTCGGTCATCGGGTCCCGGACGGTGCCGTCGAACGGGAGGGCCGGCACCTCGGGCCCGACGAGGAGCTCGCCGCGAAACGCGAGGCCCTCGTCCGTGCGTTCGAGCACCGCGGTCAGTCCGGCGGACTGCGTGAGGGAGCGCCCGCGGTACTCGAGCGCTCCGGAATGCACGACGAGCCGTTCGAGGCCGAGACCGAGGAGGATCCTCGGCACGACGAGCAGGCGGGCGAGAGGAGGTGGACCATCCGGGTCGGCCGCAGGTCGCCGGGCGGCGACGAGCACCGCTCCGGTCGCGTCCACCGTCGATATCCTCGGGCGGCCGGCGAGGGAGAGGTCGATCGACGCACGGAACTGCTCGATGGAGCTTCCGTTCGGGAAACGGACCCCGTTTCCGTTCGCGTGCGAGCGAAATCCGGTGAGCGAGATGCTCACCCGCTCCGTGGTGGTCTGTCCGACCCGCACGCGGTGGGCCTCGAGCACCGGCCGGCCTTCCACGAGCCGGAGGTTCAGGGTCTCGATGGCCACCGGACGGCCCGTCGCCGCGGCCGAGACGTACTCCGACACGGAGCGGAGGAGCCCCGGATCGAGGGCGAGCCAGGCGACCGCGGCGCAAAGGGCGACGAGGCCCCCGCCGATGGCGAGCAGGAGGTTCCGCCGCCAGCCGCGCCGCCAGGAGGGGGGCGGAGGCGCGGAGGCAGGGTTGCCGGTCGTGGAGGAGGCGGTGCCGGAGCCCGTCCCGGTCCCCTCGGGTCCGTGCCCGGCTTCGTCCGCCGAGTCCGGATGCCTCTCGCCCCTCACCTCGGCCTTGCCCCGCATTCCGGGCTGGACCCTGAACGACCCGGTCCGGTGGTGGATGGAACTGCCGGTCGCGTGCCGCCATGACCGGCGAAACCGAGGAGCATCTCGCCCTCGACCGCCCGGGCGGGGTGGCGTGCAAGGGCCGGAGCACTGCGGTGGCCGGGGCCGCTTGCGGAGGGGCAGTGGCGGAACATGGCGACCTTCTGACACGGGCTCCGGCGGCTGGGCCGGCCGGCCGGCTTCTTCGGCGCCGGGGCGTGTCCGTCGGGACACTGGGCAGCGTTCACCCGGTTCAACCGATCATACCGCCTGCACGGCCCGGATTTCCGGTCGCGATGCGGGGGACTTCCCGGGTCCGGCTCAGATTGTCCGGGCGACGACGCGCCGGAAGCGGAGCGCGAGGAGGGCGACGGCAAAGACGCAACCAATGCCGACGGAAGCGACGAGGCCGGGGGCACCGAGCTCCAGAT
>JAJECB010000300.1 GCA_022822245.1 Gammaproteobacteria bacterium | reverse complement strand
CGCCTCGTCGATGCCGAAGACCACGACGTCCCCGACGAGACCCCGGGCGAGGTGGCGGTCCGCGGCCCCACCCTCTTCAGCGGCTACTGGCGCAACGACGAGACGAACGCCAAGGACTTCCGCGGCGGCTGGTTCCACCTGGGCGACCTCATGGTCCGCCACGCCGACGGCACCTTCGACTTCGTGGACCGCGCGAAGTACATGATCAAGTCGGGCGGGGAGAACATCTACCCCGCCGAGATCGAGCAGGTGCTCCTCGCGGACCCGCGGGTCGCGGAAGCGGCGGTGGTGCGGCGCACGGACCCGCGCTGGGGCGAGGTGCCGGTCGCGTTCGTGGCCCGCCGCGACGGCGAGCCCCTGGAGGACGCCGATCTCTATCGCCGCTGCCGCGCCGAGCTCGCCGGCTACAAGCAACCGAAGGGGATCCGCTTCCTCGGCTTCGACGACTTCCCGCGGAGCGCTTCGGGCAAGGTGCAGCGCCACGAGCTCGAATCCCTGCTTGCGAAAGAGGAGACCTGAACATGCCCGCAGTCGAGCGCATCGGCGCGTTCCACGACGAGATGACCGCCTGGCGGCGCGACATCCACGCCCACCCCGAGCTCGGCTTCGAGGAGCACCGGACCTCGGACCTCGTCGCGAAGCGCCTCGAGGAGTTCGGATGCGAGGTCTACCGGGGCATCGGGCGGACCGGCGTCGTGGGGGCGCTCCGGTCCGGCAACTCACCCCGCTCGGTGGGGCTACGGGCGGACATGGACGCGCTTCCCATCCAGGAGGCGACGGGGCTCGAGTACCGCTCCCGGCACGATGGGCGGATGCACGCGTGCGGGCACGACGGGCACACCGCGATGCTCCTCGGGGCGGCCCGCTACCTCGCCGAGACCCGCGAATTCGAGGGGCAGGTGTTCTTCATCTTCCAGCCCGCCGAGGAGGGGCTCGGGGGCGCGCAGGCGATGATCGAGGACGGGCTCTTCGAGCAGTTCCCGTGCGACGCGATCTTCGGCATCCACAACCGGCCGAAGCTCGAGGTCGGCAAGTTCGCGGTCCGCTCGGGGGCGATGATGGCGGGCGGCGCGTTCTTCGACATCGACATCGAGGGGGTCGGCGCGCACGGCGCCCGCCCCGAGGCGAGCGTCGACCCGGTCGTCGTCGCCTCGCACCTCGTGGGCGCGGTTCAGTCGGTGGTGTCCCGCAACGTCCCGCCGACCGAGACCGCGGTCGTCTCCGTCACCCGGCTGCACGCGGGCGACGCCTACAACGTCATCCCCCAGTCCGCCCGTCTCGGCGGCACCGTGCGCGCGTTCTCGGTCGAGGTCATGGAGCTCGTGGAGCGGTCCCTGGAACGGATCGCGAAGGGGGTCGCGGAGAGCTTCGGGGCGCGGGCGCGCCTCGACTTCCGCCCCATCTTCAACCCCACCATCAACGAGCCGGGGGAGGCGGAGTTCGCGGCCTCGATCTGCGCGGAGATCGTCGGGGGGGAGAACGTGGAGCGCAATCCTCCCCTCATCATGGCGTCCGAGGACTTCTCGTTCATGCTCGAGCGGGTGCCCGGCTGCTACATCAACCTCGGCAACGGGGGCGACGAGGGCGCGTGCGAGGTGCACAACCCCGGGTACGACTTCAACGACGAGGCGCTCCCCCTCGGGGCGAGCTTCTTCGCACGCCTCGTCGAGACCCGCCTCGCCCGCGAGCCCGCCTGAACCCGACCGCCCCGCCGCCGCTCGCCCGTCTTCCGGCGTCGCGCGGCGGGTCAGCCGCCGCGCCGGTCTTCCGGCGCCGTATCGTCGCTTCGCTCTTCCCGATCGCATCCGTGGTCGAAGATCGCCGTCGCCGCCCGGGCGCAGGCGGCACGGATCGCCCCCCAGTCGTGCCAGCGGGATTCGAGCCGGTTGTACTCGGACAGGACGGTCCCTTCCAGGTCGTAGGGTATCGGGCTCGCGAGCTGGGCCAGCATCTGCTGGAGGGCCGATTCACCGCTCTCCTGGGGATAGAGCTGGTCGAAGCGCTCGAAGGCCACGGCGGCGGATGCGTCACCGAGCCGGTCGGCGAGGGCGGCGAAATCCACGTAGTCGCGGGTGGCGTTTCGCCGGAGCAGGAGGAATCCCTTGATGCGAAGGATCTCGGCCTCGGTGGGAATCGTGATGTCGTGCCGGCCGAACGAGGCGGTCGTCGTTTCCAGCGGCTCCGCGCGAATGAGCTGCCGGACCCCGGTCTCGATCCCGTCGAGACTGCCGAGGATCAGGACGGGCCGAGTGATCCGCGCGGTTTTCCAACCGGCGACCGATTCCAATTGCCCGAGGACGTCGTCGAAATGGGAACGAAGGTCGGTCAGAACGTGGTCCGCGTCGCGGGAGGCCCGGTGCCCGGCGTGAAGTCCCGCCGCCGTTCCACCGACCAGAACGGCTTCGGGAAGAAGCCGTTGCAGGCGTGCGGCCGCGGAGAGCACCTCCTCCCAGTCAGGCGTTGGCGTGCCGCCGACGGGATTGGACATAGTGCATCCAGAAATGGTATCGCTGGGCATGGGGATCGTCGGCGTGGGCGCGGCAGATGCGTTCCACACGGCCGAGCACCGGCGGGTCGGCGCGCACCGCCCGGCGCAGCTCGGCCCAGTCGGCCCAGCGCCCGCGGGCGATCACGTCGTCGATGGCCGCGAGCGTGTAGCCTTCGTGGTTGAGGTGACGGTGCTGCATGGGCTTCCTCACCGCTCGCCGCCGCCCGGCTGCCGGGCAGTGCGGGCCGGCGCAAGTTTATCTCAGCCCCACCGTTCGAAGCCTGCCGTATCGAGCCGGGCCTTCCTGCCGGTAGTATTCCGCAGATGGAACAGTCACCGCGCGGAGGAGCCGGATGAGCGCCCCCCTCTTTCACCTCTTCGGAGCCGCCCCCACGCCGGTGGCGCCCTACAGCCACGCGGTGGAGGCGGACGGCTGGGTGTTCCTCACCGGGCAGATCCCGACCGAACCGGGCGAAGGCGACGAGGCCGCCATCCCGGACGGGATCGAGGCCCAGACCCGGCGCACCATGGACAACCTCGTCATCGTGCTCGAAGAGCTCGGCCTCGATCTCGGGCAAGTGGTTGCGGCGCGGGTGTTCCTCACCCGCTTCGAGGAGGACTACGATGCGATGAACGCGGTCTACCGGAGCTACTTCGCTGCGGACCGGCTCCCCGCCCGTACCTGCGTCGGGGTGACGGCGCTCGCACGCGGGGTCCGGGTGGAGATCGACTTCATCGCGCGCCGGCCCGAGCGCTGAAACGTTCCCGCCGTGGCCAAGTCCGGCGCCGGTGAGACCAGCCGCCTCGACTCGACGAGGCTGCGCCTCGGACCGACGATGCACTCGCGGGGGGCGCGCAAAATACCTGGCTCAACCGCAAGGTTGGTGACCCGCAACGATTCCGGAAGGGAGGTGAGGCATGCGGCTTGAAGGGATGAGCGTCGCGGTGACCGGCGCGCAGCAGGGGATTGGCGCCGCCATCGCGCGCGCCGCAGCGCACGAGGGCGCGCATGTCGTCGTCAACTGGCTCGACGACGAGGCGGGCGCGCGGGCGGTCGCGGACGACGTCGCGGCGGCAGGCGCGCGGGCGGAGCTCGTCCAGGGAAGCGTCACCGATCCGGAGGCGATCCGGCGAATCGTCGAGGCGGGTGTCGAGCTCGGCGGTTCCCGCGGGCTCGGGGGCCTCGTCAACAACGCCGGGATCTTCCCCCGCGTCCCCTTTCTGGATCTGACCGACGAAGACTGGGACGCGGTCCACGACGTGAACCTCAAGGGGACCTTCCGCTGCACCCAGGTTGCCGCGAAGGCGATGATCGACGGTGCGAACGGCGGCTCCATCATCAACCTTTCATCGGTCGCCGCGTTCGTCTGCTCGCCGAACGGGGTGCACTACTCGGCGTCGAAGGCGGGGGTGATCGGCCTCACCCGTGCGATCGCCCTCGACCTCGCCCCGCACCGGATCCGGGTCAACGCGATCGCCCCCGGCACCGTGGATACCGCGCAGCCCCGCTACGGAATGAGCGAAGAGGAGCTTGCCGCCGTCGGCCCGACCCTTCCCCTCGGCCGGATCGCGACTCCCGACGACATCGCCTCGCTTGCCGTCTTTCTTCTTTCCGGCGAGTCCTCCCAGATCACCGGACAGACCCTGCACGTCAACGGGGGGAAGTTCCTCTACTGACTCGATCTCGCGACCACCCGGCGGGGCTCTCTCCGCCCCCGCTCCCGGGCCCGTTCCGCGGCGTCAGCCGCGCGTCGACGGAGACGCGTCGCGGCGTCCGTGTCCGGGAGCACCGCACCCTCCGGCTGGTCAGGCCGGCAGCGGAATGGGCCAGGAGGACGCGTGCGCGCCGCGTTCGACGGGGTCGCGGCGGCTACACCACGCCCTCCTCCTCCAGGCGGGCGAGCTCCTCGGGGCTGACGCCGCAGAGCTCGGCCAGCAGGTCCGCGGTGTGCTCGCCGAGGGTCGGCGGTCGCGCCACCTCGGCCGGCGAGTCGGAGAGCTTCACCGGGCAGCCCACCGTCCGGTACGTTCCGTCCCGTTCCGGATAGTCGAGCTCCACGATCATGTCGCGCGCCGCGAGGTGCGGGTCGTCGAGCACCTCGCCGGTGTCCTGGCAGGCGCCGCACGGCACTCCGGCCGCGCCGAGCCGCCGCATCACCTCGTGCTTGGTGTGCCGCCGGGTCCACCCTTCGATGATCGGGTTCAGCACGTCCCGATTCTCCCAGCGCTTCTCCAGGGTCGCGAAGCGGGGATCGTTCCGCAGCTCGTCGATGTCCAGCGCCTCGACGAACGCGGGCCACATCTGGGCCTGCGCGAAGATGAAGACGTAGTCGTTCGGCCCGCCGGGCGCGCAAGGATAGGTCGAGCCGGGGACGGTCCGGCCGAGCTGGTTGCCGGTGCGCGGCTGCACCCCGCCGAGGCGCTGGTGGTCGCGGAGGCTGATGCGAATGAGGTTTGCCACCGCGTCCTGCATCGACACCTCGACGTGCTGGCCGCGCCCCGTCCGGTGCCGCTGCTGGAGCGCGGCGAGGATCCCGATCGCGAGGTGCATCCCGGTGCCGGAATCGCCGACCGCGGGCCATAGCAGGGTCGGGGGGCTGTCTGGCCAGCCGGTCACGCACATCGCCCCCCCCATGGCCTGCGCGATGGGTTCGAAGCTCTTGAAGCCGCTGTAGGGCCCCCAGGTTCCGAAGCCTTTCACGGTGGCGTAGACGAGCCGCGGGTTGAGGTCCTTCAGCACCTCGTAGCCGAGGCCGAGCCGGTCGAGGGCGCCCGGCGAGAAGTTCTCCACGAGCACGTCGGCCCCGGTCATCAGCTTCTTGAACAGGGCCTTGCCGTCGCCGGTCTTGAGGTCGAGGGTGAGGCTTCGCTTGTTGGCGTTCAGCACCAGGAAGAACAGGCTCTCCCCGCGCTCGTCGGCCATGTTGGTGCGCGCGACGTCCCCCTTGCCCGGCGCTTCGAGCTTGATCACGTCGGCGCCCAGCCAGGCGAGGACCTGGGTGCAGGCGGGTCCCGCCTGGTTGTGTGTCATGTCGATGATGCGGATGCCGTCGAGGGCGCTCGTCATGCTTTCACTCCTTGCTCGCGGAGGTTGTTCGCAGCCCCGCCTTCACGCGCTTGCCGCGGGCGGGAAGCCCGGGCTCCCGGGAAGTCGGCTGCCTGCCGTCCCACCGGCGCCGGGAGGTCCGCGGCGGCCACGCGGGAAGCCCGCGCTCCCGCGAGGTCGACTGCCGGTCGGAGCCGAGGCCAGGGCCAGGCCGAGGATTATGCGTAATCGGGAGCCCCTTCGGGACCGGGCTCGGCTGGGCGGTGCGGAGAAGCTCCCCGGCGCGGCTCAGGCGGGGCCGACCGGGACCTCGTTCCGGGGCCCGAGCGGCGGGCTGTAGAGAACGATGGCCCGCATGGGAGTCTCGCCCGTCGCCACCACCCGGTGGCGGAGCTTCGGCGGGATCCGGACCACCGTCCCCGCGCCACAGGTCACCGGGCGGTCGTCGCCGAGGGTGACCTCGCACTCGCCGTCCAGCACGTACATCACCTGGTGCTCGGTCTCGTGCCAGTGCGGCTCGGCCTCTCCGCCCGGCTGCACCGTCCCGAGGTTCATCTCGAACCGGCCGCAGAAAGCGCCGTCCACCAGCCGCACGTTGACCGTCCCCCGGTGGTCGGGGGGGACGTAGGCGCCGATGTCGTCCTGGTGCTCGATGAGCGAGCGGTGTCGGTTCTCGGACATGACTGCTCCTCGGCGGCGGGATGAGGTCGGGCGTGGCCCGCGGGGTCCGGCCCGCCGCGTCAGGGGACCTCGCAGAAGGGATTGGGCTCGAACTCGGCGTGCACCGCGACGTTCGAGTGGGGGCCGCCGCACCACGAGGGCATGACCATCGAGTAGAGCCCGCCCGCCCCGCTCACGATGACGAGGACGTTGGCGGGATCGCGCACCGCGTGGATGAGCTCGTCGCCGTCGCCGGCCGGGATCATCTTGGGGTGGAGGGCGCGCATCGCCCGCCGCGGGTGGGCGGCCCGCTCCGCGAGCGCCGCGCGGATCGAGGTGCGGTCGTGGCCCGCGCCTGCGAGCACCGCGGCGTGGTCGGGGTTCAGGACCACGGTGACCGCGCCGCCGCCCCCGAGGTGCATGTTGTTGCTGCCCTGGTTCGCGATCACCGCCGCGAGGGTGTCGAGCAGCCGGTCGGCGGCGCGCGGATCGTCGCCGTCCGGAGAGTGGATGACCGAGTGGGGAGCTTCCGCCCCCACCACCGTAACCACGCTGGCCTCGGGCGGATAGCCGAGCGAAGTGTGGAAGGGCGGAAAGGGCGAGAGCTCCTCCGCCTCCGCGAGGCAGTACGCGAACTTCCCCGGGTGGCCGAGGAGAGCCATGTCGGAACGGCCGGGGCGGGCGCCGCCGATGTTCGTCATCGCGAGCCGAATCGCCCGGCCGATGGAGGCGTTCGCGCGGTGCCCCGGTCCGAGCGCGCCGAACCCCGACGAGATGCCGCCGCACGCCTCGCGTGCCGGGCCGTTGACGATGACGAGGGGAGCGGTGCAGTGGGTGGTCCCCTGCATCTCGGCGAGGTCGAACTCCGGCTCGCACATCGCGCGGATCGCGGCGAGGACGACCGGGGCGTGGTCCGCGAGGCAGCCGGCCATGACCGCGTTCACCGCGATCCGGTGCACCGTCGCGGCCCCGCCCTGGGGGCCCATCTCCCCGACGACGAGGTCGGGGTCGAGGCCGGTGGCGAGGACCATCCGGTCCACGCGCTCCGGGGTCGGCACGACGACCGGGAGCCCGTCGGTGCATTCGAGCGCGTGCAGCGCCTCGACGGCGGTCGGCTCGTCGGCGGCGGTGAGGAGGTTCGCAAGGGTCATGCGGGGCGGTGTCCGGGGGCCGTCCGGCAGGCGGCGCGGGCGCGGGCGCGAGCGGGGCGAGATGGCACGGGCACGGGAGCGGCGCGGCCTACCCGCCGCCCGCGAGCCCGGCCAGGATCGCGGGGCGGAACTCGCCCGCGATCTCCGCCATCCGGTCCCGCCCGGTCCCCGCCACCGGATGCGGCAGCCGGATCCGGGGGGCGCCCGGCATCCCCGCCGCCCGGGCCACGAACTCCGCCTGCGGCCAGAACGCCTCGGTGATGAGGGCGACGTTGGGAAGTCCGCGTCGCGCCAGCTCGATCCCGTCACGCACGGTGCCGGAAGTGCAGCTTCCTCAGTGCCCGTAGGCGGTGACGACGGCGTCGCAGCGCTCGACGATCTCGTCCACGAGGTGGGCGGTGACCGGAATCGAAGGTCCGCCCTTGTTGTAGTGGGTGAAGGATGCCTCCGGCAGTGTGTCGCGGAGGGCGCCCTCGACGGCCTCCAGGAACTCGGCCGAATCGGGGAACCCGTTCGCGAGCAGCCCGATGGCGGCGGGGCCATCGAGCGCGGCCTTCAGCCGGTACGCCTCCTCGGGGCGAAGCGGCTCGGCGCGTGGGTCATGGAACTGGATGGACATGCGCCCTCAACCTCCCAATGGTGTCGGCCGGGAATGTAACCCGCTCCGGTCACCGCAATCCATTCCGGGCCGCGCGGGCGCTCCCACTCTGGAGGGCGGCCCCTGAGAGCGCGGGCATCTCGCCCGCGAGGGGCGGCGAGTTCGTGGGGGTCTGCGCGGAGTGGGAGCCCGCGTTCCCAGGAGGGGGTTGCATCGGTGGTCGGGCCGCTCGCGGGTGGAGGGCCGGCGGTCGAGGAACGCCGGCGGTCGCAACCCGTGCGTTGTGCGCAATCCGGCCGGTCTTCCGGCCCCCGGTTCGAAGCGGGGCGGGATCAGCGCGGAATATGTGATAAAACGAAGACATGTATTCGTCCGGCTCCGCCGCGGGCGATCCGTTCACCCGCCCCCTCACGAGGACGATGCCGTCGCGGGCGTCGGCCTCGGGCGGGTTACCGCGCGTGGCGGACCACGGCGGCCGGCGCCCGGCCGCGCACCGCGTCCGGGGCCGGAAGGGGTGAGGGAGATGAGCGCGCCTTCGCGGGTACCGGCGCCCGAGCGGGGCAGGGCCGCCACGCCCCCCCTCGTGCTCCTCGCCGGGAGCGATTCGCGCCCCGCCCGGCTGACCGAGGCGGGGCGGGGGTACCGGCCGCTCACCGGCCACAAGGCCGCCGACCTGCATATCGAGGGCCGGCCGCTGGTGCGCTGCATCCTCGACCGGCTGCGCGACTCCGGCCGCTTCTCCGACCTCTACGTCGCGGGCCCCTCCCGGATCTACGCCGGAGTCGTGGACGGAGCCCGGCTCGTCGACTGCAACGACCGGCTCGAAGGGAACCTTCGCGCCGCGTTCGAGGCGGTCCGCGAGGATCATCCCCACGGGCCCATCGCGTTTCTCGCAAGCGACATCCTGCCCGACGCCGACACCCTTCGAACCGTGATGGACCGCTACGCCGAAGCCGCCCCCTGCGACGTGTTCTTCCCCCTCGCGGAAGTGCCGCGGGAGGTGGCCGCCCTCGGTCCCTCGGACTGGAAGCCGCAGTACCGGATACGACCCGACGTGGACTCCCGCCCGAGCACGATCCTGCCCGGACACCTCATCATCGCGGACCCGGACGCGCTTCGCATCGGACTCGTGTACCGGCTGATCGCGCTCAGCTACCGGACCCGGAACCGGCCCATCGGCGGACGTGGCCTGACGATGCTGCGGGGGGTCCTGGTGACCGTGATCCGCGAGGATCTCCGCCAGCTCTTCACCCTGGGGCTACCGGATCTCACCGCCGCCGTCATCGCCGACGGGGCGGCAGTGGTGATGGGGCTTCGCTCCGGCAACATGACGAGGGAGCGGCTCGAACGGTCGGTGCGTCGGGTGGTGGTGAGCTTCGGTCACCGCCGCCGTTATCCGCGGCGCCGGGTGTACGTGCCGATCCTCCCGGACATCCTGTCGC
>JAJECB010000528.1 GCA_022822245.1 Gammaproteobacteria bacterium | reverse complement strand
GTGGATGTTCGATGTCCGCCGTGCTCGAGAAAAACTCGGTCGGGTCTACCCCAAACACCTCTCCAATGAACTCGCTCATGCCGCTTGAAACGGTCAAAACCTCTGTGCAGAGGTACTAGTTCACAGCGTCTCGAAGGCTCTTGCCGGCCTTGAAGGAAGGCACGATCGAGGCGGCAATGGTGATGCTCTCGCCGGTGCGGGGGTTTCGCCCCTGGCGAGCCGGGCGTCTCTTGGTGGAAAAGGTGCCGAATCCGGCGATGGTGACGACCTCCTCCCGCGAAAGGGCGTCGGTGATTGCCCCGAATACGGCAGTCACCGCAGCGTCCGCGGAAGCTTTGGACAGGGAAGCCTGGCTGGCTACGTGGGACGAAATATCGGACTTCTTCATTCCTCTACCCCTTGTTGTTTGCGGATGAATTGCGGTCCTCCGGCCAATGAGGGAGGACCTCCGGACCATGCCGACGTGCGAGCGCGGCGAAGTAGGCTCTGAAATGCGAAACGGCGCTGAACCCGTTGGCGGCCGCATCGTATGCCTTCCATCCCCCGGGGGTCCGGTGGAATCGATAGGTCATCCAGATCGGAGCCGATGGTGAGCTGGTCACTCGGGCGAGCACCGACGCCTCGTCTCCCCAGCGGAGGAAACGGGTCGGATAGATGTCGACACGGGTAGCGGCCGGCGTCCCCGAAGTCAGGTTTCCGGCCAGCGCCTTGATGAACAGGGTGCGAAGCCGGGCGGTGAATGCTTCGCGCTCAGCCCGGCTGAATCGGTGGTAGAAGGGCCCGGCGGCCCGGCGGGCCATCACGTCGAAGTCGAAATGGGGGGCAACCCGTTCGTCGAGGAACGCCCGGGCCGCCTGCCGGTCCCCCGCCGTCGCGGGCGGAAGGTGTTCACCGAGCCGGGTGAGGGCGACGATCGCGCCGGGATGTATCGGCACCGGGTCACTGGTCTCGGCCCCGGCCCCGGCCGCCCCGAGCCCGAGGGCAAGGAAGCAGAAGAAGCCCGCGCCCCGCACCACCGGGCTACTTCGCCACGTCCGCCGGGCGCGCTTCCATGTTCCGTGTTCGACCTGGAGGCTTCCTGGGAGGAATGGGCTGACAGTCGAGCGTGATGCCGTCCGCCCCGGCCTGGATGATCACGTGGCCGCCGCCCGCGAGGCTTCCGAACAGGAGCTCGTCCGCGAGCGGGCGCTTGATGTGTTCCTGGATGACGCGGGCCATCGGACGGGCGCCCATCGTGGCGTCGAAGCCGTTCTCGGCGAGCCACTCCCGCGCGGGGGCGGTGAGCTCCACGGTGACCTTCTTCTCTTCGAGCTGGTTCTCGAGCTCGAAGATGAACTTGTCGACGATCTGACCGATGACGCTTCGGTCGAGCCGGTCGAACTCGACCACCGCGTCGAGCCGGTTGCGGAACTCGGGTGAAAACGTCTTGGCGATCGCTTCCATCGCGTCCGGGGAGTGGTCCTGGGTCGTGAAGCCCATCGACCGGCGGTGGCGCTGCTCGGCCCCTGCGTTGGTCGTCATCACCACCGCGACGTTGCGGAAGTCGGCCTTGCGCCCGTTGTTGTCGGTGAGCGTGCCGTGGTCCATCACCTGGAGCAGGATGTTGAACACGTCCGGGTGGGCCTTCTCGATCTCGTCGAGGAGAAGCACCGAGTGGGGGTGCTTGTTGATCGCCTCGGTGAGCAGCCCTCCCTGGTCGAACCCCACGTACCCGGGCGGAGCGCCGATGAGCCGCGAGACCGTGTGCCGCTCCATGTACTCGGACATGTCGAAGCGAACCAGCTCGACCCCGAGCAGGATCGCGAGCTGGCGTGTCACCTCGGTCGTGCCGACGCCGGTCGGCCCCGCGAGCAGGAAGCAGCCGACCGGCCGGTCCGGGTCGCGGAGCCCCGACCGCGCGGTCCGGACCGCGGCCACGAGGGTTTCGATCGCCCGGTCCTGGCCAAAGACCAGCAACTTCAGGTCACGGTCGAGGTTGCGCATGACCTCGCGGTCGGACCGCGAGACCGAGCGGGGCGGGATCCGCGCGATCTTCGCCACGACCGCCTCGACCTCCCCGACGCCGATCGTCTTCTTCCGCCGCGACGGCGGGAGCAGGCGCTGGGATGCGCCGGCCTCGTCGATCACGTCGATGGCCTTGTCCGGAAGCAGCCGATCGTTGATGTAGCGGTCGGCGAGGCTCACTGCCGCATCCAGGGCCTGGCGCGTGAACCGCACCTGGTGGTGCTCCTCGAACCGGGACTTGAGCCCCCTGAGGATGCGGCCGGTCTCCTCGAGCGAGGGCTCGTTGACCTCGATCATCTGGAACCGCCGGGAGAGGGCCCGGTCCTTGTCGAAGATCCCGCGGTACTCGGTGTACGTGGTCGAGCCGATGCAGCGCAGCTCCCCGGAGGCGAGCATCGGCTTGATGAGGTTGGAGGCGTCCATGACCCCGCCCGATGCGGCCCCGGCCCCGATGATGGTGTGGATCTCGTCGATGAACAGGATCGACTTGGGCCGCTTCGTGAGCTGGGCGAGGAGTCCCTTCAGGCGCTTCTCGAAATCGCCCCGGTACTTCGTTCCGGCGAGGAGGGCCCCGAGGTCGAGGGTGTAGATGGTCGCGTCCTGCATGACCTCCGGGACGTCTCCCTCGACGATCATCTTGGCCAGCCCCTCCGCGATGGCGGTCTTGCCGACGCCGGCGTCGCCCACGAACAGCGGATTGTTCTTGCGCCGGCGGCAGAGGATCTGGAGCGTGCGCTCGACCTCGTGGCGGCGCCCGATGAGGGGGTCGGTGCGCCCCTCCGCGGCCTGCCGGTTCAGGTTGACCGCGAAGGACTCGAGCGGCGACTTCCCGCCCTGCTCGCCCGCCTTCTCCTCCTCTCCCCCGGAGGTCTGGGCGCCGCTCTCTCCGGCGTCCGGGACCTTCGAGATCCCGTGGGAGATGAAGTTCACGACGTCGAGTCGGGTGACACTCTGGCGGTTGAGCAGGTACGCGGCGTGGGCCTCGCGCTCCCCGAACAGGGCGACGAGGACGTTGGCCCCCGTCACCTGCTTCTTCCCCGAGGACTGGACGTGGAACAGCGACCGCTGCAGGACGCGCTGGAAGCCCAGGGTCGGCTGGGTCTCGCGCTCGTCGCCGGGCGCAAGGGCGGGGACGGTCTCCGCGAGGTGCTGGCGAAGGTCGCCTTCGAGCTGCTTGATGTCCGCCCCGCAGGCGCGCAGCACCTCCAGGGCGTCGCGGTTCGAGAGCAGGGCGAGGAGCAGGTGCTCCACCGTCATGAACTCGTGGCGCTGCTCGCGAGCCGAGCGGAACGCTTCGTTCAGGGTCGCTTCGAGCTCTTTGCCAAGCATCTGGGAGATCCTCGGACCGCGATCGAGGCTCGGGGCCTCAAGCGTGTTCCATGGTGCAAAGGAGCGGGTGCTGATGATCGCGCGAGAACTGGTTCACCTTGCTGACTTTGGTCTCCGCGATTTCACGGGAGTAGGTTCCGCAGATCCCCTTGCCCCGGGTATGGACGTGCAGCATCACCCGGACGGCCCGTTCCCGGTCCATGGAGAAGAATCGCTCGAGCACCCCTACCACGAATTCCATGGGAGTATAGTCGTCGTTCAGCAGCACCACGTTGTACCGAGGCGGCTCATCGACCTTGGGCTCCGATTCTTCGATCTCGAGCACCCCGCCCGGGGTGCCGATTGGATCCGGTGTGTTCGCCATGGCGCCCGATTCTAGCGCAACGCCGCGGTCGTGCCAGTCCGCGAATCTCACCGATCCTCACCGCGAGGGCGCCGAAACGCCCCGGATATCCTGAACGGCCCGGAGATTGACGGAGAGCAAAATTTTCGAAGCGGGTTTCCGGCACGAGAGGTACGAGGCGGCTACCGGAATGGCATGCCGCGGTTCGGAGGAATACGGTGGCTTCGAACAGGTCTCGTCGGTCCGAGGCGCAGCCTCGCCAGGTGCCGCCCCCGCCCGCGCGTGCCGGCCGCCCCCGCGTCGTCCGCCTGCGCCCCGGCCGCCCCTCGGCCTCTCCGGCCGCCCGGTTGGTTCGGGCGGGGGAACTGTGATGGAATGGCGGGCGGGATCGGCGGGCCGGGCGGCCCGCCCCGCAACGACAGAGGAAAATCATGGCTGCCGAGACTTCTACCGACGCCCTGGTCGCGACCGGGGTGCGGACCTACGTGCCCAACTACGCTCCCAAGCCGGTGGTGTTCGACCATGGCGAGGGGGCCCGCCTGTGGGACATCGACGGGCGCGAGTACATCGATCTCGGCACCGGGATCAGCGTCAACTCCTTCGGCCACCGGCACCCGGACCTGATCGCGGCGGTGACCGGCCAGGCGGGGCGCCTTCTCCACACGAGCAACCTCTACTACGTGGAGCCCACCGTGCGGCTCGCGGAGGACCTGGTGGACGGCACCTTCGCGGAGCGGGTGTTCTTCTGCAACTCCGGAGCCGAAGCGAACGAGGCGGCGATCAAGATCGTGCGCCGCCGCGCGGCCGAGGCGGGGCGGGGGCCGGAAGAACGCGAGATCATCACCTTCGAGGGCTCATTTCACGGACGGACTCTCGCGACGGTGACCGCGACCGCGCAGCCGAAGTACCACGAGGGGTTCGAACCGATGCCGGGCGGGTTCACCTATTGCCCGTTCAACGACCCGGAGGCGCTCGAGGCCGCGATCTCGGAGCGCACCTGCGCCGTGATGCTCGAGCCGGTGCAGGGAGAAGGGGGAGTGACCCCGAGCCGGCAGGGGTTCCTGCGCCACGTCCAGGACCTCTGCCGGCGGCACGACGCGCTGCTCGTGCTGGACGAGATCCAGTCCGGAATGAGCCGGACCGGGAAGTTCTTCGCCTACGAATGGGAGCCGGGAGTCGAACCGGACGTGGTGACGATGGCGAAGGCGCTCGCGGGCGGCCTTCCCATGGGCGCGGTCCTCGCGGGCGCGCGCGCCGCGGACGCCCTGACGGTGGGCACGCACGGCTCGACGTTCGGCGGAAATCCCGTCTCCGCGGCGGCCGCTCGGGTCGCGGTGGGCCTTGCGCGGAGCGAGGATCTGCTCGCGAACGTCGTCCGCCAGGGCGATGCGTTCCGCCTCTTCCTGAACCGGATCAACGCCGAGCTCGGCCTGTTCGGGGACGTGCGCGGAAAGGGTCTCATGATCGGCGCGGAGCTCGGCGAGGGGTACGAGGGCAAGGCCGGAGCGCTCGTCGACGCCTGTCAGGAGGAAGGGGTGATCGTGCTCGTGGCGGGCCCGAGCGTGCTCCGCCTCCTCCCTCCGCTCAACATCGGTGACGAGGACGTCCGCGACGCGACGGCGGGGATGGAACGCGCGTTCCGGGCCTTCGCCGCGAGCTGATACCGACAACGTAGCCGGCCCGGGACAGGTCCCTTTCGCAGCGGTTGCATTGAGCCGCGGAAGAAGGGGGCCTTGCCAGAGGGCCGGCGGGTCACGACCCGCGAACCCCAGGGTCTTCGAGAGTTCGCGGCGCGGGCGGGTTCGCCGCCCGCGCGTGGCCTTCAGGTTCCTGCGTCCTCCGGGCCGAGGAGCCGATCGAGGATCCCCTCGTACATCCGGCTGAGCCGGTCGAGGTCCTCGCAAGCCACGCGTTCGTCGACCTGGTGAATGGTGGCGTTGACCGGCCCGAGCTCGATCACCTCCGCCCCGGTGGGGGCGATGAACCGCCCGTCCGAGGTGCCGCCGGCCGTCGAGAGCTCGGGGTCGATGCCGGACACCTCCCGGACCGCCGCGGTCACGGCGTCGAGGAGCCGGCCCCCGCGGGTCAGAAACGGTGCCGCGGAGTGCTGCCAGTCGATCTCCCGGCGCAGCCCGTGCCGGTCCAGCACGGACTCCACCCGCTCCACGATCTCCTGGTGGGTGAGGGCGGGTGAGTAGCGCAGGTTGAAGAGGGCTTCCAACGAGCCCGGAATCACGTTCACCGCCCCGGTGCCGGCCCGGACGTTCGATACCTGGAAGCGGGTCGGCGGGAAGTCCGCGCTCCCCTCGTCCCAGGCGATCTCCGCGAGCTCGGCGAGGGCCGCGCACGCGCCGTGGATGGGGTTCACCGCGCGATCCGGGTACGCGATGTGCCCCTGGACCCCGTGCACCGTGAGCCGGCCGTTGAGCGAGCCGCGCCGCCCGTGCTTGACCGTGTCGCCGACCCGCTCGCGGCTCGACGGCTCGCCGACCACGCACCAGTCGATGGTGTCGTCGAGAGCCTCGACCACCCGGCGGGTACCGTCCACGGCGGGACCCTCCTCGTCGCTCGTCACGAGGAGCGCGATCGAGCCCCGGGGCTCGGGCCGGCGCGCGGTGAACCGGGCGCAGGCGGTGACCATCGCGGCGAGGCTTCCCTTCATGTCCGCCGCCCCTCGGCCGTGCAGGTAGCCGTTCCGCAGCACGGGGTCGAACGGGGGAGTCGCCCAGGCGTCCTCCGGGCCGGGAGGCACCACGTCGGTGTGGCCGAGGAACACGAAGAGCGGTGGGCCGGTCCCGCGCCGCGCCCACAGGTTGCTCACGTCCCCGAAGGGCAGGTTCCGGGCCCGAAAACCGAGGGGGCGCAGGTGCTCGGCGAGGAGGTCCTGGCAGCCCGCGTCGTCGGGAGTGACGGACGGGCGTCGGATGAGCTCCCGGGCGAGCTCAAGCGTCGATGTCGGCATGCCCGCGGTGGACCTGACGCATGAGCCACAAGGTCTGGGCGGCAATGAAGAGCACGGTCAGGACGAGGATTCCGAAGAGCTTGAAGTCCACCCAGACGTCCGTGCTGTAGCGGTACGCGACGAAGAGGTTGGCCGCGCCGAGGACCACGAAGAACCCGGTCCAACCCAGGTTGAGGCGGGTCCACGCGGCGTCCGGCAGGGTCACCCGCGACTCCATCAGGCGCCGGACGATTGGTCGCGAGCCGATGAACTGGCTCCCGAGGAAGACGAGGGCGAACGCCCAGTTGACGAGAGTGGGCTTCCACTTGATGAAGCGCTCGTCGTCGAGGGCGAGGGTGAGGCCCCCGAGCGCGACCACCAGGACCAGGGTCACCAGGTGCAGCTTCTCGATGCGGCCGTGGCGAAGCCGCATGTACCCGACCTGGACGAGGGTGGCGACGATGACGACCGCCGTCGCGACCATGATCCCGCGCTTCGGGTCGTCCTCGAGCTTGAAGGCGATGAAGAACAGGATTACGGGAAAGAAATCGAACAGCAATTTCTTCATGGCCGCGGATCATACGCTACACTCATTTCCGTCTCCTCCCTCCTCCCGGCGTTCCCACTTTGGCTACCGTCCCCCGCCACCAGCAGCGCGTCCTTTCGGGCATGCGGCCCACCGGACGCCTCCACCTCGGTCACTATCGCGGCGTGCTCATGAACTGGATCCGGCTCCAGCACGAGTACGAGTGCTATTTCTTCGTCGCCGACTGGCACGCGCTCACCACCCACTACGACGATCGCGAGGTCATCTCCGACACGGTGCTGGACATGGTGATCGACTGGCTCGCGTGCGGCATCGACCCCGCCGACGCACGGCTCTTCATCCAGTCCCGCATTCCGGAGCACGCCGAGCTGCACCTGCTGCTGTCCATGGTCACCCCCCTCGGCTGGCTCGAACGGGTCCCGAGCTACAAGGACCAGCGGGAACGGCTGAACGATCGCGACCTCGACACGTACGGCTTCCTCGGGTATCCGGTGCTTCAGAGCGCGGACATCCTCGTCTACCGGGCGGGGCTCGTTCCCGTCGGCGAGGACCAGGCTGCCCACGTCGAGGTGACGCGGGAGATCGCCCGGCGATTCAACTTCATCTTCGGCCGCGAGCCCGACTTCGAGGAGCGGGTGGAGGCGGCCGCCCGCAAGATGGGCAAGCGCACCGCGCGGCTGTACCGCGACCTTCGCCGCCGCTACCAGGAGAAGGGCGACGAGGAGGCGCTCGCGACGGCGCGCGCCCTGCTCGAGTCGCAGCAGAACATCTCCATCGGCGACCGGGAGCGACTGATGGGGAACCTCGACGGGGGCGGCCGGGCCATCCTGCCGGAGCCCCAGGTCCTGCTCACCCCCGCGTCGCGCATGCCGGGGGTCGACGGCCAGAAGATGTCCAAGTCCTACGGCAACACGATCGAGCTCCGCGAGGACCCCGACCAGATTGCCTCGAAGCTGCGCCGGATGCCGACCGATCCGGCCCGGGTGCGAAGGACCGACCCCGGCGAGCCCGAGAAGTGTCCGGTGTGGAGGCTGCACGAGATCTACTCGGACGAAGAGCGCCGCAACTGGGTGCAGGAGGGATGCCGGAGTGCGGGGATCGGGTGCCTCGACTGCAAGCAGCCGCTCATCGACGCGGTGCTCGCGGAGCTCGAGCCGATCCGGCGGCGCGCGCTCGAGTACGCCTCGGAGCCCGACGAGGTGCGATCGATCCTCCAGGCAGGGTGCGAAGAAGCCCGGGAGACGGCCGGCGAGACCATGGAGGAGGTGCGCCGGGCGATGGGCTTCGACTATCGGTGAAGGAAACGGAGCCGCGCCGGTGGTCCCGGATGCGATGAACCGTCCTATCCCCAAGCAGCAGGAGATGCCGTTCGCGTTCGTGCACGGGACGGCGGTCACCGAGCTGCCCCGGGACCTCTACATCCCGCCGGACGCGCTGGAGGTGTTCATCGAGGCATTCGAGGGGCCGCTCGACCTTCTCCTGTACCTCATCCGGCGCCAGAACCTCGACATCCTCAACATTCCGATCGCGGAGATCACCCGCCAGTACGTCGAGTACGTGGAGCTGATGCGGGAGCTCCGCCTGGAGCTCGCCGGCGAATACCTCGTGATGGCGGCGACCCTGGCCGAGATCAAGTCGCGCCTGCTGCTGCCGCGCCCGTCCGCGGAGGAGGAGGACGAGGCGGACCCGCGCGCGGACCTCGTGCGCCGCCTCCAGGAGTACGAGCGCTATCGGCGGGCCGCCGAGGCTCTCGACGAGCTGCCCCGCGACGGGCGCGACTTCTTCGTTGCCGGGGTGGACGCGAGCGCCATCGAGCCTTGGCGGCCGCCCCCCGAGGTCTCGCTCCCGGACCTCCTCGCCGCGTTCGCGGACGTGATGTCCCGGGCCGCGATGTTCGCGACCCACCACATCGCGCGCGAGCCGCTCTCGGTGCGCGATCGCATGGCGACGATACTGGCCCGGCTCGGCTCGGCCGGCTCCCGGCACGTCGAGTTCGCCTCGCTGTTCACCCCCGCGGAGGGGCGGGCGGGGGTGGTGGTGACCCTGCTCGCGATCCTCGAGCTGTGGCGCGAGCGCCTGATCGACCTCGTGCAGACCGGTCCGTTCGCCCCGATCCACGTGCACGGCCGGGCATGAGCGGGCAGTTCGAGGACGAGTTCCGGCCCATCGCGGAGGTCGTGCTGCTCGCGGCCGAGGGGCCGGTCTCGGTCGACGATCTCGTCGCCCTCGCGAGCGCCGAGAGCGACATGAGCGTGCAGGAGCTGCGCGACTCGGTGCGGCGGGTCATCGCGGAGCTCGCCGCGGAGTGCGAGGGGCGGGGGCTCGAGCTTCGCGAGGTGGCAAACGGGTTCCGGTACCAGGTGCGCGCGGAACACGCGCGCTGGGTTGCCCGGTTCCTCGGGGAACGGCCGGCCCGCTACTCGCGCGCGCTCCTCGAGACCCTCGCCCTCATCGCCTACCGCCAGCCGATCACCCGGGGAGAGATCGAGGACGTGCGCGGGGTGGGGGTCAGCACCTCGATCATGCGGACCCTCCACGAGCGCGAGTGGATCCGGGTGCTCTCCCATCGCGAAGTTCCAGGCCGGCCCGCGCTCTACGGCATCACCCGGAAGTTCCTGGACGACTTCGGACTC
>JAJECB010000426.1 GCA_022822245.1 Gammaproteobacteria bacterium | reverse complement strand
GCACCTGCTCGCCACCGGCGAACCCGCCAAACCGCCTCCCTGAACCACACCCCGCACGCCGCACCCCCACTCAATCAATCCCGCAACGTCCGACTCATCCGTGAACCATCACCAGAAAAACCCAAAATGAGAATTGCTGGCAACGATGAGACATCCTTGACTCTGGAGAGCATGTCTTGAGCGCGTACGAAGCCATCGAGGACCGCGTTGCGGCGGATGTGGAGACAGGTTCGTCGGGCTATGTCCCGACCCTCGAACGCACGGCAGGACAGCCGCCGCCCATCGCGGCGAACGGCGGTCTGTCCTACATGTCGTTCGAGCGGGACGGGGATGCGGGAACCGCCGCGGCGATCGAGGCGGCGCTCGACCAGATCGCCGAAGGGGATGCTCAGGCGTTCATTGAGCGGATCGAGAACGCGGCCCCCGGCCCCATCGAAACCGAGTGGGGCCTCGGGTTCCGCGAGTACGAGGAGTGCCTGGAATACATCCGGGCAAACGACATCGAAGCCCCCGAGGGGGGCCTGGCGCTGCCGCTACGCTACACCGTGTTCGAGCAGCCGTCCTACTCCATCGTGCCGTCCAACGCCCTGTGGCGGGATCCGACGCGTGAGGCCGAAGCGAAGGCGTTTCGCAAGGCCGAAGAGGACCTCGGGCGGCGCAACCTCTACTTCCCGCAGGTGATGCGCGACGCCCGGCGCATCGGGGAGTACTACCCCGGCCTCTCGGTCGGCAGCCCCGAGTGCATGGACCGGCTCGGCGTCTCGCTGGCCCATCTCGAATCGAAGTGCGCGAACTTCTACGACTCGGCGGAGGTGGAGCGCGTGTTCTACCCGGAGATCGAGAAGCTCCTCCTCGACTTCTTCCCGGAGGCGACCGACGCGCTCGTCTACAACCACGACGTCTTCGACAAGGACTACCAGGGCGACCGCACGGAAGACCAGGAGGCCAAGAACCCGGGGGTCAACGCCCGGTACGCCAACATCGTGCACAACGATCTCAACGACAACAGCGGCCGCGTGCGCTGCCGGGAGCTGCTGACGAAGAACCTGCGGAACTTCGGGCGCGAGCAGCACTACACGGAGGCGGAGGCCGACGCGAAGATGTCGCGGCGGTTCATGTCGATCAACCTCGCCAAGCCGATGGAGACGGTGGGCCAGTTCCCCTTCGTGCTCTGCGCCTGGCCCTCGTTCGCCGATCAGCCCTACATCACCAACTACCGCGTCTACGACGACCGCGTCGGCGAGACCACCCGCTTCACCTACCGCCCCGACCACGAGTGGTACTGGTTTCCCCGGCAGAAGCCGACCGAGGTCTCGATGCTCAAGTGCTACGACTCGGTGACCGACGGCTCGGTCTCGCGCTGGTCCTTCCACACCGCGTGCATCGACCCGACCGCGCCCGCCGACGCGCCCTGCCGCAAGAACGTCGTGGTCCGCTCCTACGTCTTCTTCTGAGGCAGGCGGGAAGACGCGGCGGAGAGAGGAGGAAGACGGAAACCGCGTGCGTCCCCGCCGCGGCTCCTGAAGACGACCCGGCCCGTCCCGCGAACGACGAGCCCCGCATCTTCACGAAGATGCGGGGCTGATACGTCCCTGTCGCTCCCGGAGGGGTTTCGATGGACCGGACTGCATCGACCGGCCGCCCGGACTGGGTATCGAACGACCTGTACCCGTTCGAGAGCAGGTTCTTCGCCACCGCGTCGGGTCACCGGATGCACTTCATCGACGAGGGCGACGGCGAGCCCATCGTCTTCGTGCACGGCAATCCCGCCTGGTCGTTCGAGTTCCGGCACCTCGTCAAGGGGCTTCGAACCGAGTTTCGGTGCGTCGCCCCCGACCATGTCGGATTCGGTCTCTCTTCGCGAAGCGACCGGCGTGAAGACCATCGCCCCGAAAGCCACGCGAACCGGTTCGTTGCCTTTCTCGATCACCTCGACCTTCGCGATATCACCCTGTTCCTGACGGACTGGGGCGGCCCCATCGGCCTCGACTTCGCCCGCAAGCAGCCGGCGCGGGTGAAGCGCATCGTCATCTCGAACACCTGGTGCTGGCCCGTCTCGGACGACTTCCACTTCAAGTCCTTCAGCTTCCTCATGTCGAGCTGGTTCGCGCAATACCTCATCAAGCACCACAACGTCTTCGTGCGCCGACTCATGCCGCAGGCGGTCGGCGACCGGAGCGTCCTCACGCCGGAGATCATGGCGCACTACCGCAACGCACTGCCTTCGCCGAAGGCACGAGCCGCGAACGCGGCACTGCCGGGCTACATCGTCGGTGCGACCGACTGGCTGGCCTCGATCTGGCGCGAGCGCGCGGCCTTCACGGACAAGCCCGCGCTCATTCTCTGGGGGTTCGAGGACGTGGCGTTTCGGAGGAAGGAGCTCGAACGGTGGAAGTCCGAGCTCTCCGACTTCGAGCTGCACGAGTTCGACGACTGCGGGCACTACCTCGCCGAGGAAGCGCCCGACCGGATCCTGCCGCTGCTCCGGGCATTCCTGACGCGCGCCTGACCGACCGCTCGACCGGCCCACGCCGAGCGCCGGTCCCGGCCCTCGCGCCTCGAGGGGCCTGGCCGCTCACCGGATCGCGCCCCGCACCGGATTGATGAATCCCAGGTCGATGAAATCCTTCTCGTTATCGGTGACGACGATACAGCCGTTGGCCCAAGCGGTCGCCGCGATGATCGTGTCGAGCGCGTTCCGGGAACGTCCTCTTGCCTTGCCGTCCGCCATGAGCTGCGCCCAGACGAGCCCCGCCCTCTCGTCAAAGGGGAGGACGCGACCGGCGAAGAGAGCCGACGGACCATCCGGACCATCAAACCACGCTTCGAGTCGAGTACGTCGCCGGCCGGGCGGCATCTCCAGCAAGCCACGTCGGATCTCCGCGACCGTGAGCGCGGAGATGAAAAGGCTCTCGTCGGCGTGCTCCGCCATCCACGTGATGAGTGGTGGAGACGGCGCAGGCTTGGTGATGTTGCTGATGATGTTCGTATCGAGGAGATACCGGGTCACAGGTCAACCTCCC
>JAJECB010000468.1 GCA_022822245.1 Gammaproteobacteria bacterium | reverse complement strand
GCACCTGCTCGCCACCGGCGAACCCGCCAAACCGCCTCCCTGAACCACACCCCGCACGCCGCACCCCCACTCAATCAATCCCGCAACGTCCGACTCATCCGTGAACCATCACCAGAAAAACCCAAAATGAGAATTGCTGGCGCGCCACGCCTTCTCGCTCACCGCGTTGAAGCCGAGCCCGGGCGGCAGCATGAGCCCCTTCTGCGAGCCCGCGACGGTCACGTCCACCCCCCACCCGTCGTGCTCGTAGGGCATGGAGGCGAGCGAGGAGATGGTGTCCACGAGGAGGAGCACGGGGTGGCCGGAGGCATCGAGGGCCCGCCGCACCGCCGGCACGTCGCTCGCCGCCCCGGTCGAGGTCTCGTTGTGGAGCACCGCGACGGCCCGGATCGAGCGGGCGCCGCCCGCGTCCCGGGAGAGCGCCTCCTCGATGGCCCCCGCGTCGACGCCCGAGCGCCAGTCTCCCTCGATCGTCTCCACCTCGAGTCCGAGGCGCCGGGCCACCCCCGCCCAGAGGCGCGCGAAGTGGCCGGTCTCGTAGACGAGCACCCGGTCCCCCGGCGACAGGGTGTTGACGAGGGCCGCTTCCCATGCCCCGGTGCCGGAAGACGGGAAGATGTACACGCGTCCTTTCGTTCCCAGCATGCGGCGCATCGCGTCGAGGCACTCGCGCCCAAGGGCTGCGAACTCCGGCCCCCGGTGGTCGATGGTGGGCCGGCCGATGGCCTCGAGCACCCGCCCCGGCACGTTGGTGGGCCCCGGGATCTGAAGGAAGTGGCGTCCAGGCCGGTTGCGCACGGGCTCTCCTCGAACAGTTCGGACAGGCGGCGCGCATGATAGCCGGACCGAAAGTCGGCTCGCGCCCGGGAGCGCGGGCTTCCGGCCCGCGGGCGCACTCACGCGGGAGACGGCGGCCCGGGTCGCCAATCCCGCCGCTCAGTCCGCCTGGCGGAGGATCTCGCGCTGGGTGCGGCCCCGATACTCGGTGCGGTAGACGCCGCGCCGCTGGAGCTCGGGGACCACGAGGTCGACGAACTCCTCGATCGCGCCCGGAGAATGGATGGCGGAGAGCATGAAGCCGTCGCCCCCGACCTCCTCCATGAACGCCTCCATCTGGTCCGCGATGCCGGCCGGCGTTCCCACGAACTGAGGGAGGCTCACGCTCTGCCCGTGCCGGGCGGCCACCTCCGCCACCGTCATCGGCGTCCCGTCCGGCTTGTGGAAGCGGGTGCGCATCCGATGGAGCTGGGGCTCCGTGCGCTCCGCCATGATCGCGTCGAGCGGAAACCCGGCGAGGTCGAGGTCGAGGTGGGCGGAGAGGATCGCCATGCCTCCCTCGACGGGAACGAGGTCGTTGTGCTCCTCCTGCCGCTCGCGCGCTTGCGTCTCCGTCGCCCCGATGATCGGCTGCATCCCGTAGAGGATCCGGCACTCGTCGGGGTCGCGGCCGAGGTCCGACATCCGACCCTTGATCGAGGCGAAGTAGGCCGCCGCGTCCACCGCCCGCGGCTGGATCGCGAAGATCGCGTCCGCGTACTTCGCGGCGAAGTCCTGGCCCTTGGGCGACGTGCCGGCCTGGAAGATGGCGGGGCCGTTCTGGGGCGAGCGGGTCACGTTGAGCGGACCCCGGGACTTGAAGAACCGGCCCTCGTACTCGATGCGGCGGACCTTGTCCGGGTCCGCGAAGACAGCCGCCTCCCGGTCCATCACCACCGCGTCCTCGTCCCAGGATTCCCAGAGCCGCCGGCAGACCTCCATGAACTCGTGCGCGCGGTCGTAGCGGGCGTCGGTCGGCTGGCGCTCCTCGCCGTAGTTGGCGGCCTGGTTGCTGTTGATGGACGTCACCACGTTCCAGCCCGCCCGCCCCCGGGTGAGGTGGTCGAGGGTGGCCCACAGGCGGGCGGCGTAGAAGGGGTGGCTGTGGCTCACCGAGAACGTGGACGCGACCCCGATCCGTTCGGTCACCGCGGCCATGTAGGAAAGGAGCGGGATCGGGTCGTGCTCCGGCGCCTGGGTGGCGTTGCGAAGGGACGGCCCGATGGTCCCCGTGTAGGTGTCGGCGATGTAGTTCAAGTCCGCGAAGAACACGGTGTCGAAGAGACCCCGCTCGCAAGTACGGGCGATGTGCTGGTAGAGCTCGGGGCGGTCCCACGCGAAGCCGCGCGCGGCGCTCGCGGCGGCGGTCTTCGGATGCCGCCACATCGCGAGGCTGTGCCAGGTCGGTCCGTGCACCAGGAACTGGGCGAGGTGCATCTTCGGCCGGTTCGCGCCGCCGCCGGTGCCCGCCATCTTCACGCCCGTCCCGCGAACCGGTCTCCCGGCCCGTCCCGTTCCGCGCGTGCGCCGGTGCGGGTCACAGGAATGCCTGCCGTCAGCCGCGCTTCGCCCGGTCGCGGGCGAGATGGCGGAAGAGCTCCGCCTCGCGCTCCGCGAGAAGTCCCGCCCCGTCGCGACCGCTCCAGTCGTACACCCCGCGGCCGGACGGAAGGCCGCGGTGCCCGGCTTCGACGAGCTCGGTGACCGCCCGCGCGGGCTCGGAGTCGTTGCGAAGGTGGGGGATGAGGTAGGCGCCGAAGGCGTGCAGGGTGTCGAGGCCCCCGGCGTCCGCCGACTCGATGGGGCCGGTGATCGCGAGGCGCCGGCCGATGGACGCCTTCACCACCGTGTCGATCGCCTCCGCCGAGGCCACCCCCTCGGCCCAGAGCGCCCACGCCTCGCGGAGGATCGCGTACTGGAGGCGGTTGCCGAGGAAGCCCGGGATCTCCCGGTCGACGATGACCGGCTCCTTCCCGGCCGCGTGCAGCGCATCGCAGAGCCACGGGGCGACGTCCGGGTCCGTCTCCGGGCCCGCGCAGACCTCGACGAGAGGGATGAGCTGGGGCGGATACCAGAAGTGGGCGGCGATCACCCGGCCCCGGTGGCGGACGTTCGAGACGAGGTCGCTCGCCGGCTGGCCGCTCCCCGAGGCGATGACGACGGGCGGCGCGCAGATCCGGTCGAGCGCCCCGTAGACCTCGTCCTGGATCGCCCGGTCGGCGGGCACCGCCTCGAGGACGAGCTGGGCGGCGGCCGCGTCCTCGAGGTCGGTCGAGGTGCGGATGCGGGCGGTCGCGGCCTCGACTCCCTCCGCGTCGATGAGCCCGTGCGCCTCGAAGTCGGCGAGGCTCTTCCCGATCTTCTCCATCGCGGCGGCGAGGCTCTCCTCGCGCCGCCCGATCATCACCACCTCCCGGCCCGCGGCGGCGAAGATCTGGGCCATGCCGTGACCGATGAGGCCGTTGCCGATCACGGCCACCGTGTCGATCGTTGCCGGTACTGCCATCGACCACTCCTTCCGCGGAGAACCGCGGGCTCCGCCGCCCGTGCGGCATCGCCCCGAAGTTTGCGTCCCCGCTCCCCGCGCGGCAACCCTGCGCCCTCCAACCCCGCGATCGGGCCGCCAATCCGGCCGTGGCTTGACGAGCGCTTGGCGTCTCGAATGCACCGAGAAGCGGTGAAGGAGCGGAGGCGGCTGCCACAGCCCGGCGACTGCGATTCGCGTCCCTTGCGCTCCTCGAAACATCGTGTATCGTTCTGGTCAGAGTGGTCAGAAGGGACACACGATGCAGAGCTGGCAGGTTCAGGAAGCAAAGGCGAGGTTCAGCGAACTGATGCGCGACGCCGTCTCGAACGGACCACAAGCGATTACGGTCCGGGGACGGAGGACCGCCGTGGTCCTCTCGGTGCACGACTACGACCGCCTCAACCGCCCCCGGTCCTCCCTGACCGAATTCCTCCGCACGTCACCGCTTGCCGGTATCGAGCTGGCCACTGAACGTGACCGGTCTCCGTCTCGCGATGTAGACCTATGAGCTTCCTGGTGGATACGTGCGTGCTCTCGGAGCTCGTCAAGCCGCGTCCTTCGCCACAGGTATCCGAGTGGTTCGACTTGGCTCCACCCGGCGCCTTGTATGTCAGCGTCTTGACCTTCGGCGAGATTCGCAAGGGAGTCGAGAAGCTTCCGGACAGCCGCCGCCGGGCGCGCATCGTCGCGTGGCTCGAGACGGAGCTGCCCGCCTGGTTCGAGGATCGTGTCCTGCCGATCGATGCGGGGGTCGCCGATGAATGGGGGCGCCTCATGGCCAGTCCCGGCAACATTCCCGCCATCGACGGCTTGATCGCCGCTACCGCGCTCCGGCACCGCCTCGCCGTAGTCACGCGCAACGAGGCCGACTTCGCCGCGACGGGTGTCGAGCTGCTCAACCCCTGGAAGGAGAATTGAACTCCTCGGTGCAGACGGTGCTCACCGGCGTCCTTCTTCGACCATGGACCTGATCTCGGCGGTACCGAACCCCGGTTGGGGTCCACGCCGCTCGGTAATCTCCCGGCGGAGCGCCCGCAGACCAGCGACGGCGGCGCGCACCTCATCCCGCGCAGTCCGACCGGCCGGAGCGATTCGGGCGACCGGCTTGTCGTGCCGGGTGACAACGATTTCCTCCCCCTTCGATACACGGTCGAGGATCCGACCGAAGCGGTTCCTTGCCTCAGAGGCGGTGACTCTGGCTGCCATGATGATCTCGCCGGAACTTGGCCATCGACTGGCGGCACGAACAGAAGAGCCACCCGGTTGGCAGAGTACCGGATAAACCTGGTTCCGATCGAACCCGGGAGCCCGCCGGCGAGGCAGGAGATCAGGCGCGGGCGAGGGCCTGGTCGAGGTCGGCGATGAGGTCGGCGGGGGTCTCGAGGCCGACCGAGAGGCGGATGAGGCCGTCGGTGATGCCGAGGCGGGCGCGATCGTTGGGCGGGATGTTGGCGTGGGTCATGGTCGCCGGGTGGGTGACGAGGGACTCCACCGTGCCGAGGTTCTCGGCGAGGCTCCAGAGCTCGACCGCGTCCATGACCCGCTTGCCGGCCGCGGCGCCGCCACGCACCTCGCAACACACCATCGCGCCGTACCCCGAGGCCTGGCGGCTCGCGAGGGCGTGCTGGGGGAAGGAGGCGAGGCCGGGATAGAGCACCCGCTCGACCTTGGGATGGCCTTCCAGGTATGCCGCGACTTCCAGAGCGGCTGCAGACTGCGCATCCATCCGCACCGACAGGGTCTTGCATCCCTGGAGGGTGAGCCACGCGACGAACGGGGACATGATGCTGCCGGTCGCGTTCTGGACGAAGCGTACCGCCTCTGCCTGCTCCGCCGTCGCACACACCACCGCACCCCCCACCGTCGCGTTGTGTCCGTCCAGGTACTTGGTGGTGGAGTGCACCACGAGGTCCGCGCCGAACGCGAAGGGGTGCTGGTACCACGGGGTCAGCAACGTGTTGTCCACGACGTGGAGGACGCCGCGGGCGCGGGCAATCTCCGAGACGGCCGCGATGTCGGTGAGCTTGAGGGTGGGGTTGGCCGGCGTCTCGGTGAGGATGAGCCGGGTCTCGGCGCGCAGGCTCGCCTCCACCGCGGCGGGATCCGAGGTGTCGGCGAACGTGAACTCCACCCCGAAGCGGGCGAGGACCTGCCGGCAGAGGCGCAGGGTCCCGCCGAAGATCACGTCGGAGACGATTGCGTGGTCGCCCGCGTTCAGGAACGCGACGAGGACGGCGTGGATCGCGGCCATGCCGGTGCCGAACGCGCAGCCGTCCACGCCCCCTTCGAGGGCGGCGAGCTTCGTTTCCAGCGCCCGCACGGTGGGGTTGTGCGACCGCGAGTAGGAGTAGCCCTTCGCCCGGTACTCGTCGACGGAGGGCTGCACGTAGGTTGTGGTCTGGTGGATGGGGGTGAGGATCGCCCCCGTCACGGGGTCGGGCTCGACCCCGGCGTGTACCTGCCGGGTTGCGAAGCCGTCGTTCGGCCGGGCTCCGCGGCTCAAGACACCGGCCCCCGGCCAAACGGGCCGCACGCGGCCCCGACCCCCAGCCCGCGATGGCTGGCGCGGTCCCGCGAGCTTCCGTCCGCCCGCGCTCCGGGCGGACGCTCTGCCACCGGCAGATGCACGGGAAGGCCCACCGGCCCGCTCCGTTCCATCAGGCGGAGGGCGGCGGAGGGCGTATACCCCAAGGGCGCGCCCAGCCGAGGCCGGCTTCGGTCCCCGCCGCCGGCCGATACTCGCAACCGACCCAGCCGTCGTACCCCAGCTCGTCGATGAGGGGAAGCAGCCAGTCGTAGTTGAGCTCTCCGCGGTCGGGTTCCAGCCGCTCCGGAGGACCCGCGATCTGGATGTGTCCGACGTTGCTCTCCGGTCCGCCGAGGTAGAGGTGCAGCTTCTCCGCCACCCCGCCCTCCACGAGCTGGGTATGGTAGAGGTCGAACTGCACCTTGACGTTGGGTGCACCGACATCGGCGGCGAGAGCGTGCGCGTCGGCCTGGCGGTTGAGGGGGTAGCCCGGGTTGTCGCGGGGATTGAGCGCCTCCACGAGGAGGGTGACGCCGGCCTCGGCCGCGCGCGGGGCCGCCCGGCGAAGGTTCGCGACGAACGTCGCCCGGCTCTCCTCGTAGCTCGTCCCCTCGCTCGGCACCCCCCACATCGCGTGCAATCGAGGGCAACCGGCCGCCCGGCAGTACCTGAGCGAGAGGTCGACCGCCTCCTGGAACTCGGCCTCACGTCCCGGCAGGCCCCCGAGCCCGCGCTCCCCTTCCCCGCCCGGCGGCACGTTGAACACGATGACCTCGAGGTCGTGCTCGCACACCCGCTCGGCGATAGCCGTCTCGGACGCTTCGGTATAGGGGAACTGGTGCTCGACGGCCCGGAAGCCGCAGGCGGCCGCCGCTCCGAACCGTTCCAGGAACGGACGCTCGGCAAAGAGGTAGCTCAGGTTTGCGGAGAGGCGAGGCATGGCGGAGCGATGATACCCAAGTGCGAGGCGCCCCGCCCCGCCGATGCGCGATAATGCGCGAAATGGAAGCCACACCCCCCCGCCACCGCCCGCCGTCGAAGGGCGCGATCACCGTCCGTGGAGCCCGCCAGAACAACCTGAAGGCGATCGACCTCGACCTGCCCCTCCGCGAACTCATCGTCGTTACCGGGGTGAGCGGTTCCGGGAAGTCCTCCCTCGCATTCGACACGGTGTACGCCGAGGGCCAGCGCCGCTACGTCGAGACCTTCTCCCCCTACGCCCGCCAGTTCCTCGATCGCATGGACCGGCCCCGCGCCGACCGGATCGACGGGATCCCGCCCGCCGTCGCCGTCGACCAGACCAACCAGGTCCGGACGTCGCGCTCCACGGTGGGCACCATGACGGAGATCAACGACTACCTGAAGCTTCTCTTCGCGCGCCACGCCCGGCTCTTCTGCCGCGGATGCGGAGAGGAGGTGCGCCGGGACTCCCCGGAGAGCATCGCGGACCGCCTCATCGACGAGGCGGCCGGAGAGCGGGCGGCGGTCCGCTTCCGGGTCCGGATGCCGGACGGGTTTCCCGAGGAGGAGGTGCGCAAGCACCTTGCCCGGCAGGGTTACACGCGGGTCGCGAGGGCCGCATCGTCCGGCGGGTCGAACGGGGAGGCGGCGGAAGCGGCCGAGACGCCGGAAGCGCGGGAGATCGGGGCGGAGCCCGAATCGGCCTCGGAGCCGAACCCGGAAGACGAAGCAGTATCCGTCCCGAAGCGGCGCTCGGCGCCGGAAACGGACGACGCGCCGGCCACCGGACCACGGCGAGGACCCGCCGCGGGAGACAGGGCGGAGCCGGTGGAGCTCGAGGTCACCCAGGACCGCCTGCGCATCGGAGAGGACGGACGGGCAAGGCTGGTCGAAGCGCTCGAGGCGGCGCTCGCCGCCGGGCGCGGTCGGGCGGAGGCGGCGGTGGGGGACGGTCCGGACACCGTGCGGCGGTTCTCCACCGCCCTCGAATGCCCGCGTTGCCGCATCGCCTGGCGCGACCCGATCCCCAACCTCTTCTCGTTCAACTCCCCGCTCGGCGCCTGCGACACCTGCCGGGGATTCGGGCGCGAGATGGGCATCGACTACGACCTTGTCGTCCCCGACGAGCGCCTGACCCTGCGCGAAGGAGCGATCAAGCCGCTTCAGACGAAGACCTACCTGCCCTACCAGCGCTACCTGCTCAAGCAGGCGGAACGGGTCGGAGTACCGGACGACGTGCCGTGGAGCGACCTCCGGCCGGAGGAGCGCGAGTGGGTCATCGAGGGGGACGGCCGGCGACGCGACGGCCACTGGTTCGGGGTGCGCGGCTACTTCGCCTGGCTCGAGCGCAAGAGCTACCGGATGCACATCCGGGTCCTCCTCTCCCGTTACCGCGGCTACCTCCCGTGCGAGGGTTGCGGCGGCGCCCGGCTCAAGCCGGAAGCCCTCGACTGGCGCCTCGCGGAGGGCGGCCGAAGACCGACTTGCGCACCGTCCCACAGCAGAGCGGACACGGGGGCCGAGCCGGCCGGAACGGATGCGCCGTCCGGCCCGATGCCCCGCGCCCGCGCCCTCGACATCCACGCGCTCTGCACCCTCCCGCTCGACCGGTGCCTCGCGTTCATCGAGGACTTCCGCCCCGCCGCCCCCGCCGACGAGGCGACGACCTTCCTGCTGGAGGAGCTTCGCTCGCGGCTTCGCTACCTCGTCGAGGTCGGCCTCGGCTACCTCACCCTCGACCGGCAGTCGCGCACCCTGAGCGGCGGCGAGGTCCAGCGCATCAACCTCACCACCGCCCTCGGGACCTCGCTCGTCAACACCCTGTTCGTGCTCGACGAGCCGAGCGTCGGACTCCACCCCCGCGACCTCGCCCGCATGATCGGGGTGCTGCACCGGCTGCGGGACGCGGGCAACACCATCCTCGTGGTCGAGCACGACGCCCAGGTGATCCAGGCTGCCGACCGCGTCCTCGACCTCGGGCCGGGCCCGGGCGCGGCCGGAGGAGAAATCGTCTACGAGGGTCCGCCCGCGGGGCTTGCGCGATGCGCCGAATCGCTCACCGGCGCGTACCTCGGCGGCCGGCGCCGGGTAGGAGACGGAACCCGCGAGCTACCGCAACCCTCCCGTCCCACCGGCATCGGTACGGGAACCGAGCCGGCCGCAAGAGCCACCAAAGACCCCCGAACCGTTCCGCCCGCACCAGAGATGGGGACTCCGCCGAGCGGCCGGCGCCGGACAGGAACGGGACGGGCGGCGGTGACCGAAGCGGCGGACGACGGCCCCGGCCACCTCCTCGTGCGCGGCGCGGCGGAGCACAACCTGAAGGGGATCGACGTCCGGATCCCCCTCGGCCGGCTCGTCTGCGTCACCGGGGTGAGCGGCTCGGGGAAGTCGACCCTGATCGAGGAAGTCTGCCATCGCGGGCTCCTCAAGCGTCTCGGCCGCCCGCGGGAGACGCCGGGACGCCACGACGGGATCGATGGGGTGGAGGCGATCGCGGACGTGGTGCTGGTGGACCAGTCCCCGATCGGCAAGACCAGCCGCTCGGTCCCGGCGAGCTACGTCGGCGCCCTCGACCCGATCCGCAAGCTCTTCGCGGCCGAGCCGCTCGCCCGGGAACGCGGCTATACCGCCGGGCGGTTCAGCTTCAACCACGCGGACGGACGATGCCCCACCTGCTCGGGGAACGGCTTCGAGCACCTCGAGATGCAGTTCCTGAGCGACGTGTACCTGCGCTGTCCGGACTGCGACGGGCGGCGCTTCCGGGCGGACGTCCTGGAAGTGAAGATCGCCCCGGACGGTCTTTCCGTCGCCGACGTGCTCGACCTCACCGTCGATCAGGCCATCGCGCGCTTCGCCGATTCGCCCGACATCCGCAAGAAGCTCGCGCCCCTCGCCGCGGTGGGGCTCGGCTACGTCACCCTCGGCCAGCCGGTGCCTTCCCTGAGCGGCGGCGAGGCGCAACGCCTCAAGCTCGCGGGGCACCTCGCGGGGGCGCTCCGCGGGGTCGGCATGGCCCGCCGCGTCCGGCCGAGGGAGAGCGGGCGCGCCGGCACCCTGTTCCTCTTCGACGAGCCCACCACCGGGCTGCACTTCGACGACGTGGCGACTCTCCTCGCCGCGTTCCGGGAGCTCATCGCGGCCGGAGACTCGGTGGTGGTCATCGAGCATCACCTCGACGTGATCGGGGCCGCGGACTGGATCATCGACCTCGGACCCGAGGGCGGCGACGGCGGTGGCGAGATCGTCTGCGAGGGGCCGCCCGCGGCGGTCGCCGCCGACCCGCGGAGCCACACCGGACGCGAGCTTCGCGCCCACCTTGCGCAGTGGGACGACGGGGAGGACGCGGAGGAGCGCGCCGCGGAGGGTGGCGGGCGCAAACCGGCCCCGGATGCGCGCCGCGATTCCACGCGCCACCATCCGAGGACCGGCACCGACACCGGCACCGGCATTGGTACCGGCGCCGGCGCGGAGGTCCGCGAAGCGCCGCCCCCCGACTACGCCGCCGCCGAGGCGATCGAGATCCGCCGCGCCCGGGACCACAACCTCAAGGACATCGACGTGAGGCTGCCGCGCGACCGGTTCACCGCGATCACCGGGGTCAGCGGGAGCGGAAAGAGCACCCTCGCGTTCGACATCGTGTTCGCGGAAGGACAGCGCCGCTACCTCGAGTCGCTCAACGCCTACGCGCGGCAGTTCGTGCAGCCGGCCGCCCGCCCCGACGTGGACGCGGTCCTCGGGATCCCGCCGACCGTCGCCATCGAGCAGCGCACGAGCCGCGGCGGCGCCAAGAGCACCGTCGCGACCGCCACCGAGATCCACCACTTCCTGCGCCTGCTGTTCGCGAAGCTCGGGGTCCAGCACTGTCCCGACTGCGAGCGGCCCATCGAGTCGCAGACCCGCGACGCGGTGCTCGCGGGCGTGATGCGGGAGTTCCGGGGCCGCACGGTGGAGCTGCTCGCCCCCCTCGTCGTCGCCCGCAAGGGGTACTACACGGACCTCGCCCGCTGGGCGGCGCGCAAGGGCTACTCGCACCTGCGGGTGGACGGCGAGCACTTGCCGACCGGCGAGTGGCCGCGCCTCGACCGCTACCGCGAGCACGACATCGACCTCCCGGTCGCGGTCCTCACCGTCGACCCTGCCGGCGAGCGAGCCCTTCGCACCGCCCTCGACACCGCCCTGGAGCTCGGCCGGTCGTCGGTGATCGTGGCCGAGCGGGCCGGCGAAGACGCGAAGGGCGCACTCCCGGAGCGCCTCGAACGCCGCTATTCGACGGCGCGCGCCTGCGCGGGGTGCGGGCGGAGCTTCGACGAGCTCGACCCGAGGCTCTTCTCCTTCAATTCGCGCCACGGCTGGTGCCCGCGCTGCCGGGGAACCGGGCTTGCGCCGACGGCCCCCTCGGCGGGCCCGGCCCCGACCCGGGCCCCGACCCGGGCCCCGGCCCGGGCCGGGCGCCGGTGCCCCCC
>JAJECB010000057.1 GCA_022822245.1 Gammaproteobacteria bacterium | reverse complement strand
ACCTGCTCCGCGAGGGGTTCGGGGTGGTCATCGTGGGGCGTCCCAACGTCGGCAAGTCGAGCCTGCTGAACCGGCTGGTCGGACGGGAGCGGGCGATCGTGACCGAGGTGCCGGGCACGACCCGGGATACCGTGCAGGAGCCGGTTCAGGTGGACGGGCTGCCCCTGCGGATCGTCGATACCGCCGGCCTTCATCCGACCGACGATCCCGTGGAGCGGATCGGCATCGAGCGGACCTGGGCGGCGGTGGAGGAAGCCGACGCGGTGCTCGCGGTGGTGGACGACCGCCGCGGCCTCGAGGAGGCGGACCGCGGGATCCTGGACCGGATCCCGGACCGGCTCCCCCGGGTGGTCGTCCACAACAAGATCGACCTGACGGGCGCCCCCGCCGGAGAGCGGGAGTCCGGATTGGAGACTGGGGCGGGCCACCGGATCCGGCTCTCGGCGAAGACCGGCGAAGGGGTCGATCGGCTCCGCGAGCGGCTCAAGGCGCTCGCCGGGTACGAGCCGCGGGCGGAGGGCCTCTTCATGGCGCGTCGTCGCCACCTCGTCGCGCTCGACGATGCGCTCGCCGCGCTCGACGCCGCGAAGGGGAGCGGCGAAGAAGGCGCGGGGAGCGAGCTCGTGGCCGAGGACCTCCGTCTCGCCCAGCGCGCGCTCGGGGAGATCACCGGGGAGTTCACCACCGACGATCTCCTCGGCCGCATCTTCGCCTCCTTCTGCATCGGAAAGTAGCCGGCGGTTTCGCGATAGACTCCCGCCATGCTCTACGAGCTTGCCGAGCGTCCCCGGATTCTGCTCATCGGAGCCGACGGTCAGCTCGGCTGGGAGCTGCGCCGTACCGCGTCCCCGCTCGGAGACGTGATCGCGACCGTCGAGAACGACTCGCGGCGCCGGAACGTCTCCGCCGACCTGCTCGATCTCGCCGACCACGGAGCCATCCGCCGCGTCGTCGCGGAGGTGAAGCCGCACGTGATTCTCAATGCGGCGGCGTTCACCGACATCGACCAGACCGAGCGCGAGCCGGCCATCGCCACCGCGATCAACGGGGTCGCCCCGGGGGTGCTCGCCCGCGAGGCGGCACGCTACAAGGCGTTCCTCGTCCACTACTCGACCGACAACGTGTTCGACGGGGAGCTGGACCGTCCCTACAGCCCTTCCGATCCGCCCCGTCCCGCGAACACCTACGGGCATACGAAGCTCCAGGGAGAGGATGCGATCCGGGCGATCGGGGGGCCGCATCTCATCCTTCGCACGAGCTGGCTCTACGGCTCGCGCGGGAACAACTTCCTCATGACGGTGCTCGATCTCGTCGATGCGGGGCGCCCGATCTCGGTCGTGAGCGACCAGTACGGGGCGCCGACGTGGACCCGTTCGGTGGCTTCGGCGACGGTCCAGATCCTGTCCCTCGCGCGGGTGGCGGGTGCGGCGTGGATGCGCGAGCGCTTCGGCACCTACCACATGACGGCGGGCGGGCGCTGTAGCTGGTACGAGTTCGCGGCGGCGATCCTGGAGCGGTACCGGGAAGGAGACTACGAGCTCGCTCCCCAGTCGACCTCGAGCTACCCGGCGAGCGCGGGCCGGCCGGCGAACGGAGTGCTCGACTGCGCGGCCGTTCGCCGGGCGTTCGGGATCGTGCTCGACGACTGGAGGGTCTCGCTCGAGCGAGTGATGGAGGAGGTGCGGGAGGTCCGGCGGCCGCCCGGGGGCGGGCCGCGTGCGCGCGGCGGGGCCGGACGAGGCCGGAATTGACGGGAAGGCCGGCCGGCGGCCGCGTCGGGTGGAGAACGACCGCACCCGGAGCCCGCGTCGCGCCCGTCCTCGTCGCGGCGCTGGGGGTCGGATTCGCGGCGGCATGCCAGGGGGCGACGCCCGGGGTCCCGGCCCTGCCGGTGGTGCTCGAGGACGCGGCGATGTCCGGTACCGAGCGCTACTGCACGGGTTACGACACGACGTTTCACGGTGTATGGGAAGCCGGGGAGGCGGGGGAAGCCGAGGCGACCGGCGCCGGAGCCGCACCGCCCGTGCTGTTCCGAATCGGTCTGAACGCAGGCGGCGCGGGCTGCTACGCCCAGCTCAACGTGAGGACGCCGCCGGGGGTCGCCCCCTACGAGCTTCCCCGTTTCCGGGCGAAAGCGGGGCCGGGCGGGGACGCGTGGACTCTTCGTTACCGTGCCTTCGTCCTCGAGATCGATGTCGGGAGCGGGAGGGTGGTCCGCCGCGAAGGCCGGAGTGTGGTGCGAAGCGGGTTGCTGCTCCCGGGGCCTCCTCCCGTCGGCGAACCCTTGCCGCCGCCGTCCGCCGAGCGGCGATCACGCTGGTACGCGACCTGGCGGGGACGTTTCCCGGGCGTGCCGTTTCGGGTGACGCTTCGGTTCAACGAATCATCTGCGGGCGAGGTCGTCGGCCGGATATCGATGCTCCTGATGTCGCGGACCTTCACCGGCCGGTTCCACGGCGAGATGCTGGTTTTCCAATGGAAGAACCGCCACGTGGGGCTCGGCATGGAGCCCGATGGCGACACCCTCGTCTACAACGACTACCGGGGCCGCGCCTTCCGGTTCCAGCGGGTGCGCTGATGGCCGCACGGAAGGGGTCCTGCCGTTCGGCCGTCAGCGCCGTCGGTGAAGCGCGGAGGAGCACGGAGCTCGGCTCCGGCCGGTGCCGGATGAATGCGGCCGCGGCCATTCCCGCACCGTCCGCCGGCGGTGACGCGGTTCGGGGGTCTCGCGAAACGTCAAGCAGGGGACGATTGGAGCTTTTCCTTGGGTAGACTCTGCCGTCTACCGTTGCGAGGAATCGCCCCGTTGCCATGGTGATCCGCTCCATGGTCCCCGTCATTCTGTCGGGCGGTGCCGGAAGCAGGCTCTGGCCGCTCTCCCGCGAGCTCCGTCCCAAGCAGCTCATCGCACTCACCGATGAGCACACCCTCCTGCAGGGCACCGCCCGCAGGCTTGCGTCTCTGGACGGCGCGCGGCCTCCCATCGTGGTCTGCAACGAGGCGCACCGTTTCATGGTCGCGGAGCAGCTCGAGGCGGCCGGCGTCACGCCCGCGGCGATTCTGCTCGAGCCGGCCGCCCGCAATACCGCCCCCGCGATCGCCGCTGCCGCCTTCGAGGCGATCGCCCGGAGCGACGCAGGAGACGATCCCGTCCTTCTGATCCTCCCCTCCGACCACGTCGTTCGCGACGAAGCGCGATTTGCGGGCGCGGTCCGGCAGGCGGCCACGGAGGCGGCGAAGGGGAGGATCGCATTGCTCGGCGTGGTTCCGGCCTGGGCGGAGACCGGTTACGGATACATCATGGCCGGTGAGCCGGTCGGCGAGGGGTCCGGGGCGCGTCGCGTGGAGCGGTTTGCGGAGAAACCGAACGCCGAGGACGCCGCCTCGTGGCTCCAGGCCGGGAACTGCTACTGGAACAGTGGGATGTTCGCGTTCCGGGCCAGGCGTTATCTCCGCGAGCTCGGCATCCACGCCGGGTCCATTCGCCAGGCGGTCGAGAGGTCGCACGAACGTGCACGCCCGGACCTCGGATTCCTCCGCCTCGATGCGGAGTGCTTCGCCCGATCTCCGGCCGTTTCGGTCGACTACGCGGTGATGGAGCGCGTCTCGGATGCGGTAGTGGTGCCCCTCGACGCGGGCTGGTCGGACGTGGGGTCGTGGTCGAGCCTGTCGGAGCTCTTGACGGAGGACGAGGCGGGAAACGTGGTGCATGGCAATGCGATCCTCGAGGGCGCTCGCAACTCCTACGTTCGGAGCGACAAGCGATTGGTGGCCGCGGTCGGTGTGGACGATCTCGTCATCGTCGACACTCCCGACGCCCTTCTCGTCGCGGAGAAGAAGGCGTCGCAGGACGTGAAGAAGGTGGTCGAACGACTCGAAGGTGAGAATCGGGAGGAGCACCGAACCCATCGCAAGGTCTACCGCCCGTGGGGCAACTACGACTCCGTCCACGGCGGGGACGGTTTCAAGATCAAGCACATCGTCGTCCACCCGGGCCAGCGGCTGTCCCTGCAGGCCCATCGCCACCGGGCGGAGCACTGGGTCGTGGTGCGCGGCGAGGCGCGGGTCACGCGTGACGGCGAGACGTTCACGCTGCTCGCGAACCAGTCGACCTTCATTCCGAAGGGAGTGAAGCACCGGTTGGAGAACCCGGGGACGGCGCAACTCGAGATCATCGAGGTGCAGACCGGAAGCTACCTCGAGGAGGACGACATCGAGCGTTTCGAGGATGCCTACGGCCGAGCCGAGCTGCGTCCTCGGCGGTCGGCCTCCGATTCTCCGCGACGGTCGGAGTGACCCGGCTCCGGGCCGTCGTCGGCATGCCCGGTTCCCTCGCTTCCGTCGCCGCGTTCCGCAGTGCTCGGACGCCCACCATGGGGAGTGCAGGCTGAGTGATCCGGGTCGCCGAGATCGAAGTCGTGGTGCCGAACTTCAAGCGGCGGCTCTCCGGGGTGACCAGCACGATCGTTCAGCTCGTTCCCGGCCAGGCGGAGCACGTCCGCATCGCCACACTGGGGCCGGGATTGCCGGACCATGTTCCGAAGCTCGGGTGGCGGCAGGTTCCGGGGTTGCTGCGGCGACCCGAGCGCCGTCCCTTTCGCATCTGGCATGCCCGGCGAAATGTCGAGATGCTGGCCGGGGTCGTCCTGAAGACAGTCTGCCGCGCCCCCCTGCGGCTCGTATTCACCTCTGCCGCCCAGCGCCATCACACCTGGATCACCCGCTTCCTCATCCGGCGCATGGACGCCGTGATCGCGACGAGCGGTCGCTCGGGCCGGTTCCTGAAGGTGCCGTACACCGTCGTCATGCACGGGGTGGACTGCCGGCGGTTTCATCCCCCGGCCGGGCCCGAAGCCCTCTTGGAGGGCACCGGCCTTCCCGGTCGGTACGCCGTCGGCTGCTTCGGCCGCATCCGTCCGCAGAAAGGGACTGATCTCTTCGTCGACGCGATGATTCGCCTTCTTCCCGACTGCCCGGACTGGACGGCGGTGATCGGGGGGCGAGCGACCTCGGAGCACCGAGAGTTCCATCAGCGGCTGCTCGAGCGGATCTCCGAGGCCGAGCTCGACGATCGGATCGTCTTCCTTGGTGAAGTTCCCGATGTGCGTCCGTGGTACCGGCGGCTCCTTCTGCACGTCGCTCCGTCACGCAACGAGGGATTCGGGCTGACCCCGCTCGAGGCCATGGCATCGCGGACTGCGGTGGTAGCGAGCGACGCCGGCTCTCACGCGGAAGTGATCGCGGAAGGCGTGACGGGCGCCATCGTCGCGGCCGGCGACGGCGAGGCGCTCACCGAGGCGATCCGTCGTTATCTGGGCGCGCCGGAAGTCGCGACGGAGCATGGACGCAACGCCCGCGCGCACGTGGAAGGAAACTTCTCTCTCGACAACGAGGTGCGTGGAGTCAATGCCGTCTACGAAACGCTCTGGAGGGAAGCGGAGCGCTGCTCTCGATGACTCCTGTCCGGGTGCACATCCGAGAGCCCTACCGGGCCTACGAAAGCCGTATCCGGGCTCTTCACCGGTGCCCGGACGCACCCGGGATCGCCCTGCGCTCCGGCCGGAACCTGATCCGGACGATGACCATCGATGGTCCCCCCGGCGAATCGGTCGAGGTCGTGGTGAAGGCGTTCGCGGTGCCCGCGCGGCCGAGGGGGCTCGTCTACGCACGCCTTCGCCGTTCGAAGGCATGGAGGTCGATGGTGCACGCGGAGAAGTTGCTCGCACTCGGAATCGGAACCCCAGACCCCATCGGCTGCATCGAGTACGAAGATGTGGGCTGTCTCCGCGAAAGCTACTACATTTGTCGCTACTGGCCGCCGGACGTCGACCTGGCCTCGCTGCTTTACCGGGGTGGATCTCTCGGGGAAAGAACGGATGCGCTGTTGGAACAGCTCGCAAGGTTCACGTTTCTTCAACACGACAACGGAGTTCTGCACCGGGACTACAATCCCGGGAACATTCTCGTGCGGTTTCGAGGCAAGCGCTTCGAGTTCGCCCTCGTGGACCTCAATCGCCTTCGCTTCGATACCGTGGGTGCCGACGATCGCGTTTCCGGGCTGGTGCGTCTCACCACGTCGGTCGAATACCTGCGGATCATCGGCCGGCAGTACGCGGACCTCCATGGCGTGGACGCGACGGACTTCTGCCGCAAGCTCGAACGCGCGCTGGCTCGATTCCTCGCGCGACGACGGACCATGAATCGGATCAAGTCCTGGCTTCGACGTGAAGGTTGACCCCGCGGCGTTTCGCTGGGATCACTTCTCCGATCAGCCGGCGACCCTCGACAGGAGCACCAAGCGAAGGCTCCGTCGGCTCGGAGTCCGGGACGAGCTGAGGAAATGGCTCGTCTCCCTTTCCCGGTCTCCCCTCCTTTTCAAACGGTTGTCGCGCGACGGACGGTTCGAAGCATTTCGCAACGACCATCGAATCGGCCTTTGCGTCAACCTGGAGCGACCGTTCGAGGACAAGAGGACGCTCTCGGCGTCCGGGATTGCCGACCTCATCGAGCCTCTGAACATCCGTCGCCTGGCCGTCCGCCTGCCGCTTCGCGACATCGACCGTCTGGAGGAATACGTCGCGTTCATCAGGCACTTCTCGGGATACGAGGTCCTGGTCGTCGTCCTCCAGGACCGCGCGTTCATTGAGGAATCGGAGAAGCTCGAGCACGCCCTGCGCCGCATCTTCGCCGCTCTTTCCGGAACGGTCGGGCACTATCAGATCGGCAACGCGGTGAACCGGCTCAAATGGGGGTTCGCATCGCAGCGCGAATACCTGGAGTTCTTCGACACCGCCTGGAACCTCAGGAACCGGGAATTCCCGGACCTCAAGCTGTTGGGCGGTGCGGTCATCGACTTCGAGCTGCACGAGCACGTCGGTTCGCTGAACAATCGCTTCCGGTTCCGGTACGACGGCTACGCGTCCCTTCTGTACGTGGACCGGCGGGGCGCTCCGGAGAACCGGCAGTTCGGGTTCAACCTCCTGGACAAGCTGGATATCCTGGACCGGCTCGTCGCCCGCAGCGCAAAGGTGCATTCCCGCGGGTCGGCGCCGCTCTGGGTCACGGAGGTCAACTGGCCGTTGCGGGACACCGGACGCCATGCCCCGGCCGAGGGCGATTGCCAGGTCGGAGAGTCGGAACAGCTCTGCTACCTGGTACGGTACTTCCTGCTGGCCCTCGCGTCCGGGTCGGTTGCCGCCTGCTTCTGGCATCAACTGGTGGCTCCCGGCTATGGCCTGATCGACAATCGTGGCGGCACCTTGCGAAAGCGCCCGGCGTTCCATGGGTTTGCCACCCTCTGCCGACTATTCAACGGCGCGGTGATCGAAGGCTTCGCGCGCCAGGAGGAGCTTGGCCACTACCGGCTCGCGGCCCGAAAGGACGGAGTAGAGATCCTCGCCCTCTGGCGCTGCGGCGGCACCGCGTCCATTCCCATGCCTCCCGACAAGAAGGCTATCAGCATCGTTGGAGAGATGATGGACATCCCGGCCGGCCAGCCGGTGCCGATTGGCGAATTCACCATCTACCTGGTCGATACCTGAAGGCTGCCCCTCACTCGTCATCCGGCAGCAAGAGTGCCTCGTAGCGATCCACCGCCCGATCGATACTGAACAATGCGGATCGCTCTCGCAGCACGTTGCGTGACGGCGGGGCATTCAGGACGCGAACCATCGCGGCTGCAAGCGCCTCCGAGTCACCCACGGGCACCAGTGGGCCGAATCTTCCCTCTTCAAGGATCTCGCGGGGCCCGAAGGGACAATCGGTGCTGACTACCGGACAGCCGCACGCCATCGCTTCGATGAGGACGGTGGGAAGCGCTTCGCGTCCGGATGAAAGGACGAACAGGTTGGCCTTCGCGAGGAAGGCGAAGGGGTTTTCCTTGAAGCCCGGGAAGTCGACGGACTCTTCAATGCCGAGTCGTTTGGCCAACGCAAGGAGCTTCGGCCTCATGCGCCCGTCTCCGAGTACGACAAGCCGTGCGGGACGGTGCGTCAGGAATTGGGCGAAGGCGGCGAGCAAGAGAGGAAAATTCTTGCTCTTGTTCAGCTTTCCGATGGCCAGGATGACCGGGAGTTCCGGGCTGTCCAGCCAGGGATGATTCGCTGGTTCGCGAGACCTGCGTTCGATACTTTGGGAGACGACAGGATTATGGATTACCTGCGGATAGCCGCATTTCAGGCCCGTGATCTTCGCAAATTCGGTCGACACCCCATGGGAGACTCCCACGACGGAGTCCGCGTACGGATAGGAACAGCGTGCACGGCGAAGCAGACGACGTCGATTCAGGGACTCGTGCAGTGTCGCGACCGTGCGCACGGGACGTTGTGCGACGTGCGTGGCCATTGTCGCCGCCGCTACCGCGAGGACGTTCATGGCGAGGAGCGCGTCCGGTCGTTCGCGGTCCAGGTAGGCCGCCACACCTGCGGCCCATCGCGGCAGCCTTGTACTCATGAGGAGGGGAAGTTGGCTCGGCCGCAACCGCATCGACATCCCGATTCGCGGATAACGAATCCGCCAGGGAAGAGGCTCGGCTACGAGGGGTCGAGGAACGCCGGAGATCCTTCCGAGGTTTTCCCGTGTTCTGGCGTCGCTTCGTTCCGAAGAAAAGTATATCCGCGCCCGACTCGGGACCTCCCCAGGGTAATGGACGATGGGTCGCTGGAGCAGAAAATCGACCTCGTGTCCACGCTCGAGCAGCCCCGAGGCGATGTACAGCGCCTTGCGCTCGGCCCCCCGTCCGGCGAGGCTCGGGGAAAGGATGGCGATGCGCCTCTTCGTTGCTGAATGAGTACGGTTAATCATTTCGGAATTGCCGTGTTCATTTCGCGGAGTTCTCGTCCGGTTGTCCGGAGGCGACGGAGAACGCGCATGCGTTGGCGATGATGATCCACCAAATCAGTCCGGTGGACCGAACGCCATAGAACGCCATGTGTCCCGAGAATGGAAACAGCGCAACGATCAACACGAGCGCAAACGGGAAGGCGGAACGAAACGAAGCAGGTTCGAGACGTCCGAGACTTCTCAGAAATATCGTTGCCAGGATGAGATAACCGAGAATACCGATTGCACCGGTTTCCGTGGCGATCTCCAGCAACTGGAAATGAGGAGTTTTTGCGCCACCGTACCTTCCATCATGCAGCAGGTAGTAGTCCGTTTCCGGATTGTATTCCTGATAGGCGCGCTGAAAGCCTCGTGGACCCACTCCGTTCAGCCAGTGCGCCGACCACATCTTGAGTGCCGTTTCCCAGATTGAGAGACGAAACGTGACCGCCAACTCGATTTTTTCCCGGTCGCCACTCCATAGCCCGGACAGGGATTCGATGCGAGGCTGTACCGTGGCCCACGCCCGCTCCGCGACGCGGGGCCAGCCGAAGGTGGCGAGCGATGCCGCGAGGATGAGCGCGGCAGTGACGGTGCCGACGTCCTTTAACCGTCGTCGCGTCGAACCCGGTGATGGCCGTTCCGCCCGGAAGGCCAAGTATAGCAGGTATCCCACGGTGGCAATCGCCAGCGAGCCCCAGGAAGTTCTGGTGCCGGACAAGGCGATGACCAGGAAGTAGGGAACGAGCAGCGCAGGAGTCCATCGCCAGCGTCTACTGGCCCACCGTATGGATTCGAATGCGAGAGGGGCGAAGAGCGCGAGCATGCCCCCGAGCCGGCCCGTGTAGAACATTCCGGTCAATCGTTCACCTTCCGTGTAGGGAAACCCGAACCAGTCGGTGCCGGTCTGGAACTGCCAGAGCGCGTCGAGAACCCAGAAGCCGCAGATCGCACCCGTGCCCTTCATGACCCAACCGAGCTCATGAAAGCCGCGAAATGCTCCGACCGCATAGACTCCGGCGAGGAGGTAGACGAAAAGGCTTGCGGTCTTCCGGTACGACTCGGCTGGATTCACGGCGTCCGGCAGGGACGCGACCATGGGCAGCCAGATGCAAAGGAACGCAATGCACAGGAATCGGTAGCGTCGCGAGTGGAGCCGCGCGCGACCCGCCGCGAGCTGGGCGACACCGAGAATCGCCAGGACGATCAGCGGCGCATTGTAGAGGGGATCTGCCGGCAACAGCGCCACGAATCCGAGCAACAAGCCTGCAGCGACCCGCGCGTCAGGTCGGAGGAGCATCCTCGCGAGCCGGGGTGACGAAGCCATCACCCGAGAAGAAGCTCCTCGTAGCGGTCGACGGCGCGCTCGAGCGAGAAGAAACTTGCCCGCTTTCGAAGGGCCTCCCGCCGGGGGGGCGCCTCCATCGCGTGGACCATCGCCTCCGCGAGCGCAACGGAGTCGCCAACGGCAACGAGCTGACCCCAGCGCCCACCCTCGAGAATCTCACGCGGTCCTGAGGGACAGTCGGTGGCGACCACCGGACAGCCGCACGCCATCGCTTCGACGAGGACGTTTCCAAAGCCCTCGTGCCGGGAAGATTGAACGAACAATCGGGCTCTCGCGAGGAAGGCGTAGGGGTTGTCCACAAACCCCGGGAAGTCGACGTGCTTGGATATTCCGAGCTCGCCCGTGAGCTTCGACAGTTCCGACAGTTGTGGCCCCTTGCCGAGCACGAGCAGGCGTGCGGGCCGGCGCTCGAGAAGTCGGGC
>JAJECB010000357.1 GCA_022822245.1 Gammaproteobacteria bacterium | reverse complement strand
ACGGATGGAGAAGGACCACGCCGTCCTCGTCGGTCACCGTGCCGAGCACCAGCACCTCGGACTTGACCCCGGCTACCCGTTTCGGCGGGAAGTTCATGACCGCCACGATCTGGCGCCCGACGAGGTCCTCGGGCGTGTAGTTGCGCGTCAACTGGGCCGAGCTCGTCCGCGTTCCGAGCGCGCCGAAGTCGATCCGGAGCACGTAGGCGGGGACTCGCGCCCTGGGGTTCGGGGCCGCCTCGACGATGGTGCCGACGTGGATCCGGACCCGCTGGAACTCGTCGAAGGTCACCTCCGGCACGGGGTCCGTCACGTCGCCGCCCTCCCCTGGGCAGCGACCGCCCGCATGGCGGCCTCGACGTAGTCCGGATCGCCGAGGTAACGGTGGCCGAGCTCGCGAAGCCCCGCATCGAGCTCGTACACGAGGGGAACTCCGGTCGGGATGTTCACCCCGAGGATCCCCTCGTCGGAGAGCCCTCCGAGGTGCTTCACGAGGGCCCGCAGGGAGTTGCCGTGCGCGCACACGAGCACCCGCTCCCCGGCCCGCACCCGCGGCGCGACCGCCTCGTCCCAGAGCGGCATCATCCGCTCCACGGTGTCCTTCAGGCATTCGGTGAGCGGCAGGTTTGGGACTCCCGCGTACCTCGCGTCTCCCGCCGGGTGCCGCTCGTCGCCGGGCGCGAGGGCGGGCGGCGGCTCGTCGTAGCTGCGGCGCCACCTGAGGACCTGGTCCTCGCCAAAGCGGGCCGCCGTCTCCGCCTTGTTCAGCCCCTGAAGCGCGCCGTAGTGGCGCTCGTTGAGCCGCCAGTCACGATGCACCGGGATCCACATCCGGTCCATCTCGTCGAGGGCGATCCAGAGGGTGCGGATGGCCCGCTTGAGCACCGAGGTGAAGGCCACGTCGAACTCGAGCCCCGCTTCGCGGAGGAGCGCTCCCGCCGCCCGGGCCTGGTCGCGCCCGGTCTCGGTGAGGTCGACGTCCGTCCATCCCGAGAACCGGTTGGAGCGGTTCCAGGCGCTCTCCCCGTGGCGAAGCAGAACGAGGGTATGCATGGGCTCCTCCTCCGTCACGCCTCCAGCAGCCGATCGATGACCGCCATGGTCCGTTCCCGGGCGCCGCGGTTCGACATCACGAACTCCCGGCCCTCCTCTCCCATCCGGTGGCGCCGGTTCGGGTCCCGCAGCAGATCGATGACGGTCCCGGCCAGGTCTTCCGCGTCGTGGACCACCCGGACCGCCCCGACCGCCGCGAGCGAGGCGGCGAGGTCCGAGAAGTTGCGGGTATTCGGGCCGGTCAGCGCGGGGATCCCGAGCACCGCCGGCTCCAGGAGGTTGTGCCCCCCGATGTTGACGAGGCTTCCGCCGACGAACGCGAGGTCGGACGCCGCGTACAGGACGGGAAGCTCCCCCATCGTGTCGCCGAGGAGGACGTCGGCCGAAGCGTCGAAGCCCTCGGTGCGGAGCGACACCGAGTAGCCGCGGCGCCGGACGAGGGATGCGATGCGTCCCGCCCGATCCACGTGCCTCGGCACGAGGATGAGACAGCAGCCCGGCACCTCCCCGCGCACCCGCGAAAACGCGTCGAGCACCATCTCCTCCTCGCCTTCGTGGGTGCTCGCGGCGATCCAGACCCGCCGGCTCGGGCCGATTTGATGCCGCAGGAGCTGCCCGCTCTCGCGGGCGGCGGCCGGCACCGCGACGTCCAGCTTGGTGTTCCCGGTCACCACCACCCGTTCCGGGCGCGCCCCGGTGGCGACGAGGCGGGCCGCGTCCTCGTTCGTCTGGGCCGCGACCGCGTTCACCCGGGCGAGGGCCGGCGCGAACAGGCTCCGGAAGCGGTGGTACCCGGCCGCCGAGCGCGCCGAGAGCCGGGCGTTGACGTAGATGAGCGGGATCGACCGCTCGGCGCAGGCGTGGATGAGGTTGGGCCAGAGCTCGGTCTCGAGCACGATGACCACACACGGCGCGGTGCGGGCGAGGAACCGCCGGATCGCGCCCGGGAGATCCCACGGCAGGTAGCGCTGCACCACCCGCCCGGAGAACAGCGACTCGCCGCGACGACGCCCCGACGGGGTCATCGTGGTGAGGAGGAACGGGCCGCGGCGCTGCTCCAGCAGGACGTCGAGGAGCGGCAGGGCGGCCTGGACCTCCCCGACCGATACCGCGTGGATGAGGATCGCGCCCTCGTCCGCGGTCGCCCCGAACCCGAGCCGCTCGCCGACGTGCCGGAGGTAGCCCCGGTCCCGGCGGGACCGCCACGCGAGGCGAAGCCAGACGTACGGCATCATCGCGTAAAGGAGGACGGTGTAGAGCGCGCGCACGGGCGGCCTGCCGCTAGCCCGGAAAATTCACCGATGTTCGTCGCGAGGGCGCCAAGATGCTTGTGGTAGTGGGCCGCACGGACCGAAAGAGCGCATTCGCGCTGCTGAAGGCGTAGCCTACACTACGTCTAAGCGACTTGAGGGAGTACGGCCCGCTACCGCGAGCAGATTGGCGTCCGCAGCAGGACATCGGCGAATTTTCCGGGCTAGAGTTCCTCGACGAAGCGCGCGACCGCCGCGGTTGTCGCCCGCGCCTGATCCCGGTGGGGAGAATGGCCGCAGTCGTCGAGGACCAGCGTCCGGGCGGGGCCGGCCGTGCGATCCGCGATGACCTCCACCTGGCGCAGGGTCCCGTAGGCGTCGTCCCGG
>JAJECB010000083.1 GCA_022822245.1 Gammaproteobacteria bacterium | reverse complement strand
CTCGCGACCACCGCGCAGCCGAATCGGAGTGTCGCCGAATATGGTGCTTGTTTTGGAACGAATCGGTTGGGGCAACGGCGGCCCCCGGATGCGAGCTCAGGCGGACTGCGGTCTCGCTCAGGCGGGGTGTGGACCGGACGCCGCGTAAACTGTGCAGACGCGGGGCTCCGGCGTCCTGCTCGAAGGCGGTTTGTGGACCGGGAGGATCAATGAATACCGTATCTTCTGACGGGGTCCCGCGGCCCGGCTGGTTCGTCGGCGCGAGCTTTGGCGGGACCGAGGACCAGACCCCGCGCTTCCTTCAAGACGAAATCTGGGAGAACGGCTACGACGACCGGTATCTCGACCAGGTGAGGGCCATGCGAGCGGGGGATCGGATCGCGATCAAGGCGACCTACACCCGCAAGCTTGATCTTCCCTTCGACAACCGTGGTGTGAGCGTCTCGGTCATGGCGATCAAGGCGACCGGGACGATCACCGAGAACCTGAACGACGGCAAGCGGGTGCGCGTCGATTGGTTCGCTCGGGAGAATCCGCCGCGAGAGTGGTACTTCTACACGTACCAACGAACGATCTGGCGCGTGTCTCCCGGAGAGTGGATGAAAGACGGGCTGCTCGCTTTCGCGTTCGAGAGAAGGCAGCAGGACATTGATCGTTTCCTCAACCACCCCTATTGGGGAGAGCGGTACGGGACGAATGCCGTGGACCGGCGCTTCCGCTGGACGAGGTTCTACGAGGCAGTGGCGGAGAAGCTGCTCGGCTACCGGAACGATCGGCGTCCCCTCGTCGAGGGCATTCGCGAGATCGCGGACCGTCGTCCCCTGCTGTCCTACCTCCAGGAACGATACTCGGACGGCCGCACCGGCCCGATTGCGGACATCTGCCCGTTCACGGCCATGGGGACGTTCAATCGCTTCGTGACGGACGCAAACCGAAGGGAAATCGCGGCGGAGATGGCGAACCTGCTCGGGGTCGAGGTTCCGGTTCCGGATTCGTTCGAGGGCATACCGTTCCTCAACAACCAGAACTCGTGGTTCTACCGCTATGCGAAGGATCGCGGTGAAGGAGACATCGATGCGCTCTGGGAGGTGTTTGCGGCCGCAAGCCGGTTCGTGGGATCGGATCAACCCGAGCGTCGCGCGGAGCTGGCTGCGGCCTATGACGAAGCGACAAGGGTTCGGGGCGTCGCGTGGAACCTGTCGACGGGGCTCTACTGGGCGCATCCGTGGGACTTTGCCACGCTCGACGGCCCCTCGCGGAGCTACCTGTCGGACCGGCTTCGATTGAAGCTGCCGGGCGCAGGCCGGCCGAAGCACCCCGATGGCGAGAGCTACGTGAGGTTCCTGGACGATCTGAAGGTTCGCTTTGAAGAGGAGAGCTACCCGGTCCACAGCTTTCCGGAGCTCTCGTACGAAGCGGACCGCGCTCGGAGTCCGGACGACCGGGCACAGACCGGCAACGGAGAAATCGAAGTCACGGACGACGAAGATTCCATCCCGGACATCGCGCCACCTCCCCCTCCGATCGAGCCGTATTCGATTGACGACGTGCTCGAGGACGGCTGCTTCCTCGCTCGCGGCGACATCGAGCGCCTGCTCGAGCGCCTCCGGACGAGGAAGAACCTCATCCTGCAAGGGCCTCCGGGTGCCGGCAAGACCTGGATCGCGAGGCGTCTCGCGTTCGCACTCATGGGGGAGAAGGACGAGCGCAGGGTCCGCACCGTGCAGTTTCACCCGAACCTCTCCTACGAAGACTTCGTCCGGGGCTGGCGGCCGGCTGGTGACGGGAAGCTCGAGCTGGCCGATGGCGTGTTCATGGAGGCGATCCGGAAAGCGTCCGAGAGTCCGGCGGCAAAGTTCGTGGTGGTGATCGAGGAGATCAATCGGGGAAGCCCCGCGCAGATCTTCGGCGAGCTGCTGACCCTCCTCGAAGCGGGCAAGCGGACCCCCGGCGAGGCCATCGAGCTTTGCTATCCGGACCCGGACGGGACACGGCGGCCGGTTCACGTCCCGGAGAACCTTCACGTCATCGGCACGATGAACATCGCCGACCGGTCTCTCGCCCTCGTGGACCTCGCGTTTCGCCGCCGCTTCGCCTTCGTGACGCTCGAGCCCAAGCTCGGAGAAGCGTGGCGCGGCTGGGTGGTCCGGGAGGGCGGCGTCGATCCGGAGCGGGTCGAGGACATCGAGCGCCGGATCGACGAGCTCAACGAGCGGATTGCCGGGGACCCCAACCTTGGCAAGCAGTTCCGGATAGGCCACAGCTACGTGACCCCCACGCATCGCATCGAAGACGGGGCCACCCGGGACTGGTTCCGGCAGGTCGCGGAGACCGAGATCGGGCCGCTCCTGGAGGAGTACTGGTTCGACTCGCCCGACAAGGCCAAGGAGGCAGTCGAAAGGCTCGTCGAGGGATGGTGACCGCAGCCGGCATCGCGCCGGCTTCCGAGACGAGGGATAACGGAGCCGGACATGTCGGCCGCATCCCGGTCCGGAACCTCTGGCTTCTCATGCTCTACGAATCCGACCTGTTCCGGGTCCACGGCCGGAACGAGGTGGCCCTGGAAGACGATCCCGACGAGCTGCCGGACCTCGTCGGCGAGATCCTCGCTCACGCCGTCGAGCAACGCCAGAGGCGCCAGCTCAGCCTGGGCTACCGGTCCCGCAGCGACGTGCTCCACCGGGTCCGGGGTCGGATCGACGTTCTCGCGACGGAAACACGACAGCTCCTTGCGCGGGGCCGGGTTGCGTGCCGTTTCGACGAGCTGACCATCGACACGCCCCGGAACCGGTTCGTCCGGGCGGCGCTCAGCCGGATTGCACGGCTCGCGCGGCGCCCGGACGTGGCCCATCGGTGCCGGAAGCTTGCCGGTGGATTGAAGACGTTGGGGGTCGGCGGTCACCCTCCGGCCCCGGCCGAGATGAAGGTGGAGCGCTTCGGACGGCACGACGCGGGCGATCGCGTCATGGTGGCGGCGGCCCGGCTGGCCTTCGACCTCGCCCTGCCCACCGAGGCGGCCGGCGCCAGCCCGCTGCCACGGGCTGTCCGCGACGAGCAATGGGTGCGTGGTCTCTTCGAACGGGCGGTGCGCGGGTTCTACGGTGTGGTGCTAAGCGCGCAGGGATGGCGGGTCGAGCCGGGTGGGACGCGGCTCCAATGGGCGGTCGAGCGCAGCACGCCGGGCATCGACAGGATTCTGCCGCAGATGCGCACCGACATCGTGCTCGAGAATCGCCCTTCCGGGCGCAGAATCGTCATCGACACGAAGTTCAACTCCATCCTGACGAGCGGTTGGTACCGGGAAGAGACCCTCCGAAGCGACTACCTCTACCAGATATACGCCTATCTCCGCTCTCAGGCCGGCCTTGGGGACCCGCTTGCGGATCGGGCCGAGGGGGTGCTGCTGCACCCTGCCGTCGGCAGGAACATCGACGAGACGGCGGTGATCCAGGGGCACGCCATCCGATTCGCCACCGTGGATTTGGCGGCGGAAAGCAGCACGATTCGCCGTCAACTGCTGAAGGTGACCGCGTCCGCGTTCTGAATCCGGGTGAGTGTCGGCGAACTCCTCGACCCCGGACGGCGTGAAATGGTCCCGGGGTCGCCGGGGGGGCCGCCGTCGGTCCCACGGCGGCCCGCGCCGCCTCGAATTCGCCCCGGGGACCGGGGGCCGCAACCGGGAATCGCGTCGAGGCGGTGATCCCGGGCCGGAACCCTCGGGCCCGTGCGAGCCCCGCCCGCGGGGCGCGCGGAGGGCGTTATCATGCGGAGGGGGCGAGCGGAGCCCCGTCAATTCAGGAGATACGCAGCATGGCCGAGGGATTCACGATCGCGACCTTCAAGCACGTGGCGGACGGGCTTCAGGAGGGGCAGTTCGCGGTGGGAGAGCGGCGTCGGGGGACCCGCCTCGACGATCTCGATCCGATCTATCGGGAGCTTCTCGACGAGCCCGTCACCGTCACCATGGCGGTGATGGGACCGGACGGACGGCCTGGCCTCACCCCGATGTGGTTCGACCACGACGGGGAGAAGATCCTCGTCAACACCGCCTCCCATCGGCCGAAGTGCGGCTGGATCCGGAAGAATCCGCAGCTCACGATCCTCGTCGTCAACCCGAAGAATCCCTATCACTGGGTGAGCATCAAGTGCACGGTGGTGAACGAGGTGCCGGAAGACGGGCCGGACGGGGCGAGGGTCACCGCCCAGCTCGACCGGATCTGGACGAAGTACACCGGCGCCGAGCCCCCCTACGGGCTCCGGGACCCGGCCATCGACGAGCGGCGGGTGCTGTTCGAGTGCCGGGTCGACCGCATCGCGACCTTCGGCAAGCCCTGAGCACGCGCCGGTCCGAGGCCGCGTCACCCGGACGGCCCGCGGGGACTACCGGCAGAGCCCCTGCCGGCAGCCCGGTTTTTCCGATAATCAAGGAAATAGATGATGAAATTCGGACTCCTGTTCGTCAACACCGGCGAGTTCGTGCAGCCGGACGGGGTCCGCGGCCTCGCGAGCGCGGCGGAAGCGGCGGGGATCGAGTCGCTGTGGACGGTGGAGCACGTCGTGGTCCCGGTCGGCTACCGCTCGCGCTATCCCTACTCGAAGACGGGGCGCATGCCGGGCACCGAGGACATGTCGATCCCGGATCCGCTCGTGTGGCTCGGGTTCGCGGCCGCGGTCACCACCACCCTGAAGCTCGCCACCGGGGTGCTCATCCTGCCGCAGCGCCAGCCCGCCTACGTCGCCAAGCAGTTCGCGACCCTCGACGTGCTTTCGGGGGGGCGGGCTATCGCCGGGGTCGGGGTCGGCTGGCTCGCCGAGGAGTTCGCCTCCGTCGGGGTGCCGTTCGAGGAGCGGGGCGCCCGCACCGACGAGAGCATCCAGGCCCTGCGGAGCCTCTGGTCTCCGCAGCCGGAGCCGTTCCGGGGCCGCTTCTACCGGTGGGAGGCGGTCGAGTCGAACCCGCGTCCCGTCCAGCCCGGCGGGGTGCCCATCGTGGTCGGCGGGCACAGCGCGCCCGCCGCGCGTCGGGCGGCCCGCCTCGGGGACGGCTTCTTCCCCGCCCGCGGCACCCTCGACGAGCTCTCCGGGCTGTTCGACACCGTCCGAGCGGAGTGCGAGCGCATCGGGCGCGACCCCTCGGAGGTGGAGCTGATCTGCGGTGGCCGGGCCCGCGCGCCGGAGGACCTCGAGCCCTATGCCGCCCTCGGCGTCACGCGCTTTGTCGTGAGTCCGCCGGCCCAGGACGTCGACGGGCTGCGGCGGGGGCTCGACCAGTTCACCCGCGACGTCATTGAACCCCTCCGCACCGCCTGAGCCCGAGAGGATCCGAGAGGATCAGGGAGGATCAGGGAAAGAGAGAGAACTGAATGAAGATCGACACCCAGATGCGGGACGTGCCCTTCGAGCGGATGGGGGAGGAGGGGCTTCGCTTCGAGCGCATGGGCTTCGACTGCGCGTGGACCTTCGAGGCGAGCCACAACCCGTTCCTGCCCCTCGCCCTTGCGGCGAGCGCCACCCGCCGGCTGCATGTCGGCACCAACATCGCGGTCGCGTTCGCGCGGAGCCCGTTCTCGATGGCCCAGGTCGCGTGGGACCTCCAGCGGGGGAGTCGTGGCCGCTTCCACCTCGGGCTCGGCACCCAGGTGCGGGCGCACGTCGAGCGCCGCTTCTCGATGCCCTTCGACCGGCCGGCCGCCCGGGTGACCGACTACATCCGGTGCGTGCGCGCCATCTGGGACACGTTCCAGAACGGCACCCGCCCCGCCTGGGAGGGCGAGTTCTACCGGTTCCGGCTGATGAACCCGTTCTTCGATCCCGGCCCCATCGACCATCCCGACATCCCCATCTACCTCGCCGGGGTGAACGAGCGGATGTGCCGGGCGGCCGGTGAGGTCGCGGACGGGTTCCACGTCCATCCCATGCACTCGGTCGGCTATCTCCGGGACGTGGTGCGGCCCGCGATCGACGAGGGGGCGCGGGCGAACGGACGGGACGGGGGGAAGATCGTGCTCTACGCGCCGGCCTTCACGGTGAGCGGGGAGACGGAGACGGAGCGCTCCGCCGCCGAGCAGGAGGTCCGGCGGCAGATCGCCTTCTACGCCTCGACCCCGAACTACCGCGCCCTCCTCGAGTACCACGACCTCGGGGGCATCGGGAAGGAGCTGAGCGCGCTCATGCGCGGGGGTGAGTTCGAGGCGATGCCGCGCCTCGTTCCCGACTCCCTCGTCGAGGAGGTGGCGGTGGTCGCCCCGCCGGGCGAGGTCCCGGCCGCGCTCCGCCGGCGCTACGAGGGGCTCCTCGACCGGGTGTCGCTCTACTTTCCCTTCCCAGAGGGGGCCCCCGAGTCCGACGGGAAGGACTTCGTCGACTCGTTCCGCGCCGCCGCCTGAGCGGAGCGCACGCCGCGATGATCACGATGCGGGCACTCATCGAGCGGGCGGAGCGGCATTTCCCGTCGAACCCCGCCATCGTGCCGGCAATCGACGGGCAGGGCCGCCCCCTCGCCTGGTCCGAGTTCGCGGTCCGGGTGCGGCGGGCGGCGGGGGCGCTTCGATCGCTCGGGGTGGGAGCAGGGGATCGGTTCGCCATCCTCTGCCGAAACGACCCGCGCCAGGCCGAGCTCATCCACGCCGGATACTGGATGGGCGCGGTCGCGGTGCCCATCAACTACCGGCTCGCGCCGCGCGAGATCGCGGAGGTCCTCGACGGCGCCACGCCCCGCCTCCTCGCGGTGGAGGACCACCTGGCCGGGCTCGCGTCCGACCCCGTGCTCGCCGCGCGGGGGGAGCCGCGGCTGCGGATCGGCGAGGACGGCGGGGATGATTCCGACCCCGTCTACGAAGCGCTTCGCGACGCTTCGCCGGAGGACGCGGGGCGGACCAGCGTCGAAGGCGACGACGCGCTCCTCCTCCATACCGGAGGGACCACCGGCCGCGCCAAGGGGGTCCGGCTCACCCACCGGAACGTCGCCGCGAACGGGCTCCAGCTCGTGGGGCCGTACGGCGCCCTCGAGGACGACGTGATGCTGCACGTCGCCCCGATGTTCCATTCCGCAGACCTCCTCGGCTCGCCGTTCTCGCACACCGGCGCGGCCCACGCCTACCTCCCCGGCTTCACGCCGGACGGCTTTCTCGCCGCCGTCGAGACGAGCCGCGCCACCTTCTCCATGCTCACGCCGACGATCATCATCCGCATCATCCGCGACGGCCGGATGGGAGACTTCGACCTCTCGAGCCTTCGCCGGCTGACCTACGGGTCCGCACCGATGGATGCGGCCTGGATCCGGCGCACGATCGAGGCGTTTCCGGGGGTGGAGCTGGTCCACAGCTACGGACTCACCGAGACCTCGCCCATCCTCACCACCCTGGGCTGGGAGCAGCACCTCGCCGGGCTCGAGGGCGGGGAGCGGCTGCGCTCGGTCGGGCGGCCCCTCGTGGGAGTCGAGCTTCGCATCACGAACGACGACGGCGACGACGTGCCGGCCGGCGAGGCGGGAGAGGTCGCGGTCCGCGCCCCCAACGTGTCCCCCGGCTATCTCGACCGGCCGGAGGAGACCGCCGCGGTCTTCCGCAACGGCTGGTTCTTCACCGGGGACGTCGGACGGCTCGACGCCGAGGGCTATCTCTACCTCTTCGACCGCAAGAAGGACGTCATCATCACCGGGGGGGAGAACGTCTGGTCGACGGAGGTCGAGGCGGCCCTCTACGCGCACCCGGACGTCGTCGAGGCGGCGGTCATCGGGGTGCCGGACGAGACGTGGGGGGAGGCCCTTCTTGCGGTTATCGTGGCCGCGCCGGACTCGGAGCTCGGCGCCGGGAACGGTGCGGAGATTCTCATGGCGCACTGCCGGGAGCGCATCGGCGGCTACAAGGTGCCCCGCCGCTACCGCTTCGTCGACGCCCTCCCGAAGAGCGCGATGGGCAAGGTCCTCAAGGCGGACCTCCGCGAACGCTATCGGGATGCCGGATCCTGATTTGAATGCGATCGGTGCCCGGGTGAAGATACGGTGCGTCAGGCGGGCGACGGGCGTTTCCGTCGCCTGAGCAGATTGGAGAGAGGGGACGAAAGGGAATGAAGGACACGCTTGCAGCGGGGCTCGCGGGAACGAAGCGCCACGACATCGACCGGGAGCGCACCATCGACTTCATGGGCGAGGCGCTCCGCGTCTACTCCACCCCGTCGATGCTGCGCGACATCGAGCACACCTGCCGGGACGTGATCCTCCCGCACCTCGACGAGGGCGAGGACACCGTCGGGGTCCGGGTCGAGCTCGAGCACCTCGGGGCGACTCTTCTCGACTCCTGGGTGGAGGTCTCGGCGCGGGTTACCGGCGTCGAGGGGCCGCGCGTCGACCTCGAGGTCGAGGTTCGGGACGAGCTCGGCGAGACCGTCGGACGCGCGAAGCACCGGCGCTTCGTCGTCGAGATCGAGCGCCAGCGCCGGCGCCTCGAACGCCTTGCCGAACGGCTCCGCGCGGGCGGAGGCGAATGAGGCACTTCCCGGGAAGGAGAGAGAAGTGAGCGGAAAGGGGAGCGGGAACGGCGCCCCCGGGGGCGCCACCGAGAACTGGAAGCCGGTCTACTGCTACCAGTGCGTCGCCGGTCCGGATCTGATGAAGGTCCAGGTCGAGGACGGGATCGCGACCCGGATCCGCTCCAACTTCGATGCGAGCGACCTCCACCCGGGGGGCGGGCGGGTGTGCGTAAAGGCCTACGGCCTCATCCAGAAGACCTACAACCCCCACCGTATCCGCCAGCCCATGCGGCGCACCAACCCGCGCAAGGGCCGCGGCGAGGACCCGGGGTTCGTGCCGGTGAGCTGGGACGAGGCGCTCGACGCGGTCGCGGCGAAGATGCTCGAGATCCGCTCCCGGGGGCTCGTGGACGAGTCGGGGTTCCCGCGGCTCGCGGTGAGCTTCGGGGGCGGCGGCACTCCCACCCAGTACATGGGGACCCTCCCCGCCTTCCTCTCCGCGTGGGGACCCATCGACATGGGCTTCGGAGCCGGGCAGGGGGTCAAGTGCTACCACAGCGAGCACCTCTACGGGGAGCTCTGGCACCGGGCGTTCATCGTCGCCCCCGACACCCCCCGCGCCCGCTACGTCATCAGTTGCGGCAACAACGCGGAGGCGTCGGCGGGGGTGGCCGGGGTCTGGCGCCAGGCGGATGCGCGCGCGCGGGGGCTCAAGCGCGTCCAGGTCGAGCCGCACCTCTCCGTAACCGGGGCGGTGTCGGCGGAGTGGGTCCCCATCCGGCCGAAGACCGACGCGGCCTTCCTCTACGCGCTCCTCCACCGCATCGTGCACGAGCGCGAGTGGCGCGAGGTGTGCGACGTCGCGTTCCTCGAGGAATCGACCAACGCCCCCTACCTCGTCGGCCCGAACGGCTACTTCCTCCGCGACCCGGAGAGCCGCCGGCCCCTGCTCTTCGACCTCGACGCGGAGCGGGCGGTCCCCCTCGCCGCGATCGAGGGGCGCCGCCCGGCCCTCGACGGGGTGAGGATCGCGGCCGGCGTCGAGGAAGGGCCGGACGGCGAGGAGTGGCACCACGAGGCGGCCGAGGCGCGCCCCGCCTTCCAGGTCTTCCTCGACCACGTGCGGGGGTACACCCCGGAATGGGCGGAGGGCGAGAGCGACGTGCCGGCCGGGACGATCCGCCGCATCGCGGACGAGTTCCTCGCCCACTCCTGCATCGGCGAGACCATCGAGATCGAGGGGCGGGAGATGCCCTACCGCCCCGTCGCGGTCCTCCTCGGCAAGGGGGTGAGCAACGGGTGGGGCGGGTATCCGTGCTGCTGGGCGCGGACCATGCTCGCGGTCCTCGTCGGGGCCCTCGAGGTCCCGGGCGGCGCGCTCGGGACCGCGGTCAAGCTCAACCGCCCCGCGGACAGCCGGCACAAGAGCGTGCGGCCGATGCGCGACGGCTTCATGGACTACCCCTTCAACCCGACGAGCCGCCAGGAGTGGAGCCGTCACCCGGGGATCCGGAACGCCTTCCGGATGATGGTCCCCCTCGCCGCGAACTCGCCGTGGTCGCCGGCCCTCGGGCCCGCCCACCTCCCGTGGCTCTTCCAGAAGCAGGCTCCCGACAAGTGGCCGCGCGCGACCGTTCCGGAGATGTGGATCAACTACCGGACCAACCCCTCCATCTCCTCCCTCAACGCCCCGGAGGTGGCGGAGCGGGTCGCGGAGTTCCCGTTCATCGTCTCGTTCGCCTACACCCTCGACGAGACGAACTGGATGGCCGACTACCTCCTGCCGGAGGCGACGGACCTCGAGAGCCTCCAGCTCATCCGCATCGGGTCGACCAAGTTCATCGAGCAGTTCTGGAACCAGCAGGGGTGGGCGGTGCGCCAGCCGGTCGTCGACCCGGTGGTGGACGCCCGGGACATGACCGACATCGCGACCGAGCTCGCCGTGCGCACCGGCCTCCTCGAGCCGTACAACCAGGCCATCAACCGGGGCGGAGCGGGGATGCGGCTCGCGACCGACGAGTTCGACTACTCCCTCGAAGACGCGAGGGTCCATTCGTGCGAGGACGTCTGGGATGCGGTGGCGCGGGCCGCGAGCCACGACCTCACCGACGGCGAACAGGTGGTCGGGATCGACTGGTTCCGGGAGAACGGCTTCCTCCTGCGTCCCTATTCCGAGATGGAGTGGTTCCTCTATCCGACCCTGAAGGAACAGGGGCTCCGCTTCGAGCTTCCCTACCAGGAGCGGATCAAGCGTCACGGTGCGGAGCTCGCCCACCGCCTCCACGAGATGGGCATCGAGTGGTGGGACCGCCAGCTCCGCGAGTACGAGCCGCTCCCGACCTACGAGCCGTTCCCCGACATCTGGATCAACTATGCGCGCGAGGTGGGGCGCGACCCCGAGGAGTTCCCGTTCTGGGCCCTCACCGCCCGCAGCATGCAGTACTCGTGGGGCGCGAACGCCGGGATCCCCCTCATCAACGAGGTCGCCGGGAACATCGCCGGGCACCGCGGGGTGCTGATGAACCGGGGCGCGGCGCGCGCGCTCGGGATCGAGGATGGCGACCCGGTGATCATCGAATCGGTGGTCGGCGAGACGCGGGGGAGGGCGGTCCTCCGGGAGGGGGTGCGCCCGGACACGGTGGTCATGATCGGCCAGTTCGACCATTGGGTGACCCCGTACGCGAAGGATCTCGAGCTCGCGAGCCTCAATTCCGTGACCCCGCTCGCGCTCTCCCTCACCGACTCGACGGGGAGCGTCGCGGACCTCATCCGGGTGCAGGTGCGCCCCGCCGGCGAGGAGGGCCTCAGGCGGCACGAAGCCGGGTCGCCGGCGGCCGCCGCGGAGGCGCGATGAGCGTTCCGGACCCGTCCGCCGCGAGGGGCGGCGCGCCCCGCTACGGCATGGTGGTCGATCTAAACCGCTGCGTCGGCTGCCAGACCTGCACCATCGCCTGCAAGCACCACAACGACACTCCGCCGGGCGTGCAGTGGCGGAGCGTCCTCGACGTCGAGCAGGGCGAGTACCCGAACGTCGAGCGGCTCTTCCTCGTCACCGGCTGCCAGCACTGCGCGGAGCCTCCCTGCGTCCCGGTGTGCCCGACCGGGGCTACCCGCCAGCGGGCGGACGGGCTCGTCACCATGGACTACGACACCTGCATCGGCTGCGGCTACTGCGCGGTGGCGTGCCCCTACCAGGCCCGGACCATCGCCCACGACTACGAGTGGTACTACGGGGTGCCGAGCCCCCAGGAGGAGCAGGCCTTCGACGAGAGCCGGATGGCGGTGGCCTCCAAGTGCACCTTCTGCGTGGACAAGATCGACGCGGCCGCCGCTTCCCCGGGGGTCGTGCCGGGGCTCGACCTCGAGGCGACTCCGGCGTGCGCCGCGTCGTGCATCGCGCAGGCCCTGCACTTCGGCGACTTCGCGGACCCGGAGAGCAACGTCTCCCGGCTCGCCCGAGAGAACGCCCACTTCCAGATGCACGCGGAGCTCGGGACGGATCCCCAGATCCGCTACCTCTACGAGGTGCCCGAGACCACCCCGGGGCGGGAAGGGGAGGCGCCGGGCGACGAGGGCGGGAGCGATCCGAACGACCCTCTCGTCGGCGAGCGACAGACCTTCTGGGACATTCGGGCGGCCATGAACTTCATCCTCGGGGGCATGAGCAGCGGGCTCGCGGTGGCCGCCTTCCTCGCCTGGGCGCTCGGTGGGGTGCCGGATGCGGCGCTGCCGTGGTTCTTCGCCTCGGCGGCGGTCGGAATGGGCGTCGGCCTCCTCTTCGTCTTCGCAGAGATCGGCCGTCCGGCGCGCTTTCTCTACGTGCTGAGGCGGCCGCGGAGCTCCTGGATGACCCGGGAGACGTACGCGGTGGCCGCCTTCTATCCCGCCGTCGCCGCGGGCCTCGTCTGGCCGTCGCCCGCCCTGCACGTGCTCGTCGCCGTCGCGGCCGCCGCGTTCCTCTACTGCCAGGGGCGGATCCTCCACGCCGGCCGGGGGATCCCGACCTGGCGTCACCCCCTCGTGCCGCGGATGCTCGTCGCTACCGGGCTCTACGAAGGCGTCGCGCTCCTCGTGATCGGGCTCGTCATCTACCTCGTCGGCAGTGGCCTCACCCCCGCTGAAGGGTCGATTCCGGCGTCCGAATCCGCGTTCGTCGGCACCGCGCTGGCCGTGCTTGCCGGGATCGGGCTTGCGGCAGCGAACGCCGCGCTCTTCCGTGCCTTCCGGCGCGGGGCGGCGGAGGCGGGAATCGGTCCACTCTCGCGCCGCGACCTGGACGCGATCGCGGGCCGGATGCGCTGGCTGGGGTATCTCCTCCCGATCGCGCTCTTCGCCGGGACCGCCCTCGCGGGTCTCGTTCTGCTTGTTCCCGCGGCGGCCATCGGGCCGCAGTGCACGATGGCCGAATCCTCGTCGCCCGCGTGCGGGATTCTCGAGTCCGTCGTCATCATCGGGACGGTGGCCGCTCCGCTTGCCGTCGTCGCCGGCGCGGCGTGCGCGATCGCGGGCGGCGCACTGCTCAAGTACACGCTCGTGACCCGGGCCTGCCACCAGCAGGGGTTCTCCCTCCCGCGCGTCCCGCAGCGCGGCTCCGGCGCGCGGGCCGCCCCGGCCCGCTACGGCCTTCCCTGATTCCCGTGTGAGCGGTTTCGGCTCACGCGCCGGAGCCATTTCCGCCACGGTGGCGGGTCGGATGCGCCCGTAACCGGGTCGCCCCCCGGGCGCAAGCGGGAGGAGCCGACCTGTCCGCCCCCACTCCCCCGGGGCATGTCAGCCGTCCAGCCGCCGGCCCGTCCCGGGGTCGAACAGGTGGACGCGGGCCGGGTCCGGGACCAACGCGACCGGATCGCCCGGTACGACCTCCAGCCTCTCGGTGGAGATGACCCGCACCACATGGGAACCGATGTCCGCGTGCAGGTGCGTCTCGAAGCCGGCCGGCTCGACGAGGGTGACGGTGGCGGGCAGCCCCGCGTCCGGCTCCGCGATTCGAAGGTGCTCCGGCCGCAGGCCATACACGACCTCCACCCCCGGACTCACCGCGGGGCTCGGCGGAACCGGCAGGGTGAGATCGTTCCCGACGTCGATCGCGGGACCCGCTTCGCCCGCCATGACCGTGCCCTTGATGAGGTTCATGGCCGGTGAGCCGAGAAAATCGGCCACGAACACCGTCGCCGGGTGATCGTAGAGCTCGAGCGGCGGACCCAGTTGCTCGATCCGGCCGTCGTTCATGACGACCACCAGATCGGCCATGGTCATGGCCTCGACCTGATCGTGAGTCACGTAGATCGTCGTGCTGCTGAGACGCTGGTGAAGGGCCTTGATCTCCGCGCGCATCTCGACCCGAAGCTTCGCATCCAGGTTCGAGAGCGGCTCGTCGAACAGGAACAGCCTCGGCTCCCGGACGAGGGCCCGGCCCATCGCGACCCGCTGCCGCTGTCCGCCCGAGAGCTGGGCGGGGAAACGCTCGAGGAGGGAATCGAGGTACAGGATCCCGGCCGCCCGCTCGATCCGCTCCTCCTTCACGGACTTGGCGGTCTTCGCCATCTCGAGGCTGAAGGAGAGGTTCTCCCGAACCGTCATGTGGGGATAGAGCGCGTACGACTGGAACACCATCGCGATGCCCCGGTCCTTCGCGGGGACCCGGTTGACGACCCGCCCGTCCATGACGATCGACCCCGAGGTCACCGATTCGAGGCCGGCGATCATCCGAAGCAAGGTCGACTTGCCGCATCCGGAGGGGCCGACCAGAACCACGAAGGCGTGTTGCTCGATCGCGAGTTCGATTCCGTGCAGGACCTCAAGCGAGCCGAAGCTCTTGCGTAGGTCGTGGAGCTCCACGAGCGGCGTGCTCATCGAACGGTTCCCGAGTGTTGAGTCTTCGGCGGGGCGGCTGGCATCGCGGGCTCGCGCATCCTACTTCACCGCCCCCGACACGATGCTCTCGACCACCCTTCGTTCGAGCAGGAGGTAGACGATGAGGAGCGGGAGCACGGTGAGGACGGTGAACGCGTTGTAGACCGCATAGTCCTGCACCCCCATCGAGTCCTTGAGCATGTAGAGCTGATAGGGGAGCGTACGCATGGTCGTCTCGTTGATGAGGGCGAGGACGAAGGCGAACTCGTTCCACGCTTCGCGGATGCAAAGGACCCCCGCGGTGACGACCCCCGGCCAGGCGATCGGCAGGATGACCCGCCGCAGCCGGTGCCACATGTTGGCCCCGTCCATCGTGGCCGACTCTTCGATCTCCTTCGGGATCGCCGCGAAGAAACCGACCAGGATCCACGTGGAAAGGGGAATCGCGCTCGCGGTATAGGTGATGAAGAGCACCCAGTAGGTATTGATGAGACCGAGATCGCTCATCAGGCTGTTGAGCGGAACGATCAGGCTGACGCGGGGAATGATGCGGGGAATGAGATAGAGGAGAAGCAGGACGTGCCGGAACCGGAAGGCGTAGCGGGCGAAGCCGTAGGCGGCGAGGATGCTGAGGGCCAACGGAACGATGGTCGCGACCACGGTGACGAGGAAGCTGTTTAACAGCCAGGAGTCGAATCCCCGCATGGCGAGCACCGTCCGGTAGCCGTCGAGGTTCGGGTTCGCCGGCAGCAGGGTGTTCGACTCGTAGATCTCCAGGGACTCTTTCAGGGACGACAGCACCGCCCAGAGAATTGGCAACGTCGTCCAGATGACGAGGATCGCGAGCGGAATGCCGATGAGCAGGAAGCGGCCCAGACGGTAGCGGAGGCCGGCGGAGAGCCCGAGGCGCTCGTGCACCGGATCCATCGCGGTTTCCGCCCGGCTCGCCATCACCGGGATCCCGTCGTTCCTTCGTTCTCGGGGCGAATCTTCACCTCACCACCCGGTAGCGGCGGTCGCCGTAGACGAAGACCCAGAGGTAGACGAGGCTGAGGAGCGTGTTGTAGGAGAGCAGCATCACCATGAGGACCGAACCCCGGCCGAAGTCGAGCTCGAGGAACGCGATCTGGTACATGTAGACGGAGATGAGCTCGGTGGCTCGGGCCGGCCCGCCCGCCGTCAACGCGAGAATGATGTCGAACGTGCTGAAGCTGATGTACGAGATCCAGATGAGACTGACGCCCATCATCGGCTTGATGAGGGGCAGGGTGATTCGCCGGAAGGTATGCAGGCCGGACGAACCGTCGAGCTTGGCCGCCTCGTAGAGGTCCTTGTCCACGGTCTGGAGCCCGCCGAGCAGGATCAGGGTCGCGAACGGCACCATGAACCAGGCGTTGGCGAGGATCGAGACGGTGAACGCGAGGGTCGGATCGCCCAGCCAGGACGGCGCGGGGAGGCCGAGCGAGGTCAGGATGAAGTTCACGAACCCCCCGCTCGTCGTGAAGATGAACCGGAACATGACGGCCGCGGCAATGCCGGAGACGAAGTACGGAACGAGGCTCAAGCCCCGGAAGAAACGGCGCCCGAACCCGACATGGTGGAGGGTGAGCGCGAACATCATCGACAGGGTGATGCCGAGGGTGATGGACGCGACGACGAAGACGAGGGTTCTCCACAGCGAGTTCTGGAATCGGGCGTCCTGGACGATCGCGATGTAGTTCTTGAGACCGACGAACGTCTTGTTGAGGAACATGTCGGTTTCGTTGAGGGACAGCAGAAAGCCGCCCGCGACCGCGTATCCGAGGACCCCGAGAACCCCGACGAGGCCCGGTATGACGAGGAGGTACGGGGCGAGCCGCTTGGCCATCTCGGCGGCCCGCTCGCCGGCCGTCATGACCTCCGGAGCGTGGAGAGTCGCGTTCATCCGTTCGAGTTCCCGGGAGCGCCCGCACCGGAGGCGGGAGGTGGCCCCCTCGACGTTCTCGAGTGGGTCACCTCCCGCCCGGTGGCGGGTCCGTCCGGCCGGCTACATCCCGGCCGCTTCGTTCAGCTTCTGCTGGAATTCCGCGGCGATTTCCGCGGGATCCCCACCCGGGTTGGACACCATGGCGCTCCGGAGGTTCTTCAGCACCTCGTAGATCTGGATCACGCGCGTCGGGTGGGTCGGCAGCGAGATCAGGTTCGAGGCGATCGGGACAATGTCACCCGCCCAGGGCTTGGCGGCGAGGTACTCCGGGTCCTCGGCGACGGCGGCGTTGGTGGTGGGCTGATAGCGGATGGCGACCTGCTTGGCGAACGCCGGCCGGGCCAGGTATTCGATCACCAGCAGCGCCGCCTCCTCATCCTCGTTGGCGGTGGTCACGATGAACGGAAACGCGAACCCGGACTGGACCTGCGGCTCCGTTTGTCCCGGCCGGGTCGGAAGCGCCTCGAATGCCCACTTGCCTTCGCCATACGGCATCTGCTTGTGGACCTCGACGTAGATGTGCTCCCCCTCGTTCATCATGCCGGCCCGCTCGCCGATGAAGGCCGCGCGCATCTGACCGGAATCCCACGACGGGGTGTCCGAATGGGCGCTGCCGTCGTTCAGCAGGGTCTGGTAGAACTTGATCCACTCGATGCCCGTCTCGCTGTCGATCTGCGGCACGCCGTCCGCAATCTGCCCGCCCATGGAGAGGAACAGCGGCAGCTCCCACACCGTGCTGTGGCAGCACCCGATCAGGCTGAAGCCGAGCCGGTCGTCGCCCATCGCGGCAATCTTCTTGGCGGCCTCGAGCACC
>JAJECB010000276.1 GCA_022822245.1 Gammaproteobacteria bacterium | reverse complement strand
GGCGGCGAGCTGCCTGTCGGTCTCGGGCACGGCGATGTCGACCAGGCCCCAGGCGCGGCCCGCCTCCTTCCTGGCGGCGCCCAGCTTGAGCATCAACTGGTCGCGGCTGTTCGACTGCCCTTGCAGCTCGGCCAGCCGGCGCCACAGCTTCTTCAGCCGGCGGCGGCGCATGCCGCGTTCCTTCAGCCGCCGCCCCTCGGACCGCACCAGCACGTAGAGCTCGCCGCCCTCGACCAGCAGCTTGACGTTGACGGACTGGCGAACCTCCTGCCAGGGGAGGTCGAGGAACGCCCTCTCCAGCCGCGTCAGCCGGCCCTTGGGCGTGCCCACCAGATAGCGCACCGGCGCGTCGCCCTTGCGCATCGAGGCCAGCGTCTCCTCGGTGGGGATGCCGCGGTCCATGATCCAGATCCGGTCGGAGCGGCCGTACTGACGCTCGATCTTCTCGAGGAACCCCTCCAGCGTGGTCTGGTCGGCGGTGTTCCCCGGCATCACCTCGTAGGCCAGCGGGAAGCCGTCGGGCGTGACGATCAGCGCGATCACCACCTGCACGCAATCCGGCCGCTTGTCGCGGCTGTAGCCGAAGCGGCGCTTGTCGTCGAACGGCGGATCGCTCTCGAAGTAGGTCGAGGTCAGGTCGTAGAGCAGAACGTCGAAGCGCGCGTCGAACAGCGCCGCCCAGCGGCCGCGCAGGAACGAGAAGAAGTCCCGCTTGTGCTCCAGCAGCCTGTCGAGGCAGCGATACAGCGTGTCGTCGGCGATCGCCCGGTCGTAGCCCAGAAGATCGCGCAGCGCGCTGTGCTCGTACCAGTGGCGGTGAAGCCGCCACTCGCTGCCCGGGTCGATCAGCCGGTAGCAGGCCAGGATCTTCAGGATGTCCAGCCACCGCGTGCCCTGCCGGCTCGGCGGCAGGCGCGGACCCCAGAACCGATCCAGCTCCAGGCGGTCCCACAAGACCAGCGCCAGCCAGCATGCCCCCCACTGGCGCGGGTCGTGAAGCGACACCTCCGAGACGTCGATCTTCACCACCTCGCAATCCAGCGCCGGCGCCTCCCGGTCCCCGGGAAACAGCGCCATCTGCCGCGATCCCGACTTGCCCTCCACCACCTCGATCGAGCGGCACCAGGCCGCGCGCTGGCTGTCGTTGATCTCGCCGAGATAGAGAACCTGGCGCTGGACCACCCGGCCGCCGCGCACCCGGACGTTCTCCACCACGCTCCAGTAGCGGTGCTCCTTGCCGTCCTTGAAGCGTTTCTTGCAGCGCACGAACATGGCCGAATCGTCCGCCGCGCCCGCACCCCGATCAAGGGGGTAGGTCGGCACTACACGCGGATCCGGAGAACCAAAGCCCGGAAATCCGCCACTTCTCCGACCGAATAGCCGTCAAATTAGTCGAATCGCGTGCCGAGTTGCGGAAGTCGGGGTAGGGCCCGATGAGCGCCACGCTCCGGCCGGAATCCGTATGCGCAGTCGAGAAAGTTCCGCGATATCGCCGTCAGCGCGTAGCGCTGCACGGCACCCCCGCTCGAATGCGTGGCCAAGCACACGATAGTTGGCAGTGCCCGTTCGCTTGATCGCGTCGCTCTTCACCGAACGATGGTTGGCCCTCCGCCCTCGACGAGAGTCTACGGCGTGCAAGCACTTGAAGCGTTCCTCGCAGGCGATCTCAAGTGGGCACTCACCGCGCTCGGGTCGGGCGAGTCTCGACACAATACGTCGCTGGGTGTTGGTGTCTGACACGCTGGCGCCTTTCACGACTCCAGGGCTGATTTCGGGATCGAACCCGACACCGCCGCTTCCGGCTGCTCGGTGCGTGCCGGATCGAGCGCAAGAGTCGGGCGAGCGGTCGCTCGGCAGTCCCAACCGCTCACGAAGCATCCTTGGGTCCATCCTTTCGCGGGCGGTCACGAGCGCGCGCGGAGCACTCGGCACCCCGCGGAGAGTCTGAGTCGGACCCGGAAGGGGGCGCGGCGTCGGCTCTCGCTCCTGGGCTTGCCGGGACGGGTGCGCCAGGCGAAGGTGCTAGCGGATGCGGGCGACGAGCGCGCCTGGGCACCGGTCGACAAGGATCCGGTTTCCGGGACGTGTGGTGGATCTGCGAAGACTGGGAGGCGCGGATCGTGCCGCCCGAATTGCGGTGTCGCACCGTCTACTTGGTCGAGTTCGTGCGCCCTCCCCCGACCGCTCGGTGGCGCTCGACGAGCAGGGCCTCCGCGGCCGGTTTGAGGACTGTCGCCGCGAACGTGGTCGCGAACGCAGGGGTGAGCGAACGGTGGCGAATCGGCTCGACCGAGCCAATCTCCATCAAGTACATCGAGTACGACCTCGACGCGCGCACGCACATTCCTATATCGTAAGCCTGCCGGCACCGACAACATCGAAATGCGGATCAGGCCGAGCGACAAGGCGCGCATCTCTCGGACCGCCGAACTGTCGGGCGTCAAGCTCGCGACGTTCGTCCGGTAGTCGGCCACCCGCAAAGCCGAGCGTATCCTGCACGAGCATCGGATCACGACGCTTTCGGAGCGTGACAGATGGACGCTGCTGGAGGCACCCGACAATGCGCCGTAGCCGACATCGGCGGCTCGGGATGCGATTCGCCATTACCGGTCCCGGATCGCCAATGCAGGGTGATCGGGACCGCCCAGCCGATTCCGGAATCGTCATCGAGCCATTCGATCCCGGCCGGCATGACCGGTCGGGCTTTTGCTGCGGAACGGACCGCCTCGACAACTTTCTTCGGTTCAGCGCCAGGAAGCAGCAGAAGGACGACTTCACGCGGGTGTTCGTTGCGGTGGCCAGGGGATCGCCCGAAGTCCTCGGCTACTATGCGCTGAACGCGCATGCGGTCGCGACAGACGACCTCGGAGCGGACCGCCCCCGACGCGCCCCGAGGACGGGCACCATTCCGGCGCTGTATCTCTCCATGATTGCAGTAGATCGGAACCAGCAGGGCAGGGGGCTCGGGTCGGACCTTGCTGTCGACGCGCTTGGCCGCGCCCGGAACGTCGCCGGCGAAGTCGGCCTCGCGCTGGTCGTCCTGGATGTCATCGACGATGGCGGAGAAGAGGTCTTCGCGCGCCGCCGGGAATTCTACCGGCGCCTCGGTTTCCAGAGCTTTCAGGATCGCCCGGAACGAATGTTCATCACCATCGACACGATACGGGCCATGTTCAACCAGTGAACAGCCTGGCCGGACTGCCCGGACGCTCGGGAGGCGGCGTCGGAAGGCGTCAGGGAGAGTGCCCGGTGTGCGCTCCGAGCCGTTCGCGGAGGCGCCGGCGGAAGTCGGCCTCGCCGGTGCACGCGAGCGCCTCCGCGATCAGGAGCTCGGCCGGGAGCGCGCCGAAGAGCGCCCGCTCCTCGGGCGAGTCCAGGGCCGCCTCGATGCCCCGGGTGCGGAGCACGACGCGCACGCCGGCCGCACGCTCCTCCGCCCGGCCCCTCTCGTAACCCCGGGTCTCCGCCTTCCGGCTCACCGAGCGGGTGAAGGGGTCGTCCTCGGGCTTCGTGCCTTCGCGCGCGCCCATCGTCAGCGCCACCCGCTCCACCGCGCGCACCGTCTCCGCCGACCAGGGGTCCTCGGTCAGCGCGCGATGGACCTCGTCGGCCTTCCATCCCGGGAAAGCCCGGCTCTCCGGCTCTTCCCCGTACCCTTCCTCCCCGCGCACGTGGATCGCGAGCCCTGGCGCGCGGCGCGAGCTCTCCCACGGGACCAGTACCCAGATCTCGGGAAAGCCGCTCTCCTGGTAGATCCCGAGCTTTCGCCTTCGCACGTCGGTGCTGTGGTCCACCTCCAGTGCGATGTCCGGCAAGGGGTCCGCGTCCACGTCAATCTTCGGCCCTTTGAGGCGCACCCGCTCCGGGTGCAGGTAGAGCACCTCGTCGGCCTGCATCAGCCAGCGCAGGCGCCCCGCCGCGTCGCGGCGCACCAGGTCCGAGGAGCCGAAGCTGGCGATCGGCGACCCGCGCAGCGCCGCGATGCGTTCGGTCACCCGCGCGAGCCGCCGGGAGGGTCCCTCGTGCTGGATGGAGGTGGGTTCGCTGACCTTCCAGGCGGTCTCGGTGAGCCCGTCCCAGAACTCGAGGCGTCCCTCGTAGCTCTCGAGCGCGCTCACCGGCAAATGAAAGGACTCGCAACCGGGAAAGTCCTCCGGCGCGTACTCCCGCGCCGGGCCCTCG
>JAJECB010000513.1 GCA_022822245.1 Gammaproteobacteria bacterium | reverse complement strand
GATCCGGGCACCCAAGCGCCCGGACGGGCCGCCGCTTACCGACGAAGAGCGCGTCCTGCTCGGAGAGGAGGCGTTCCTGGGGCGGATCGAGATCGACGTGCTGCACGAGCACGAGGGCTGGTCCGGCTTCACCACGGTGGCGAAGGCAGATCCCGGTGAGCGCCTCGCAGCCCTCCCGGAACCCTGGCGCAAGCACGCAGCAAAGCAGCTCCCCGAGCTCAAGGTCCGGATCCGGGAGACTCTTCAGGAAGTCCGGATCGAAAGGCTCAAGTGCGCGTAGGAAGGTTTGCGGACAGACCGAAGCTCAGCCCGCCGTCACGCCCCTGGTCCTTTGCGTCCTCCGGACTTCACACAAGGGCTGCGCCTCACCCGGACGAGGGTGGGTGACGCACGCGTACACGTGCTCATCGCAACCGGAGCTCCCTCGCGAGGACCGTCCCGGAGGATCTGCAATACGCAGTCCGCAGCGTTCAAGGCGAAGACCCACCATTTCCATAGCAAGAAGTACGCTCTCGTGCTGTCGCTCATCCTTGCCATGGGAGGTCTTCACGCGCCCGACGTGGCTCGCGCCGGCGACCTCGACAGCGTGCTTGAACGCCTCGACCGGTTGGAAGTGGAGAACCAGCAGCTCCGTAAAGAGATCGAGGCGCTCAAGGCCGAACGGGCTCGAGGCGAGCGTAGGGTCCTGGAAGCTGAGGCAGCCCGGCCCGAAACGGCCCCTCTGCGGTCCGTAGGCTTCGGTCCGAAGTTCGGCTACGAGATCCTCGATCCCACGACGAACATCAACCGCAAGCCAGAGCTGATTCTGGAGCGCAGAAGGGACGGCACTCTCGAACCCGACCGGCTCTACGTCCATGGGGCGAGCACCGCGATCGCGAACTACCAGAAGAGCAACCGCGACGACAAGTTCGGGTACCTCATGCGCCATCCGACGGCCAAGAACCACATCGGGGACACCGTCTCGGAGGCGACGATCCACTCCGCGCAGCTCGGGTTCACGGGGACCCTCGGCGACTGGCTCACCGGGCACGCGACGCTGCTCTTCGATCCGGAGCAGAGCTTCGGAGCGGGCACGAACACCGACCTTGAACGAAACCAGGTACAGGTGCGTCACGCCTACGCCCTACTCGGGAACCTCGACCGCTCACCGTTCTACGCAAGCATTGGCAAGCAGGCGGTTCCGTTTGGCCTCACCGATACCGTGAACCCGTTCACCGCCTCGACCACGTGGCACGCCTTCGGGGCGCTCGCGAACAGCCTCATCCTGGGCTACGCGGGCGAGAGCCTCGGCGTCTCGGTGACGGGGGTGCAGGGCGGGGCGCAGTTCCGGGCTGCGAACGCGCCGGTCGAGGGCACGGCGGTGCCGAGCCGGCTCAACAACTTCGCGCTTGACGCACACGGTGAGCTTACGTTTGGCGCCGATGCCGAGCTTCTTCTCGGGGCCTCGTACCTGCACGGGTCCGCCTACTGCCAGGACTTCCCGGTGGAGCACTTCCTGCCGTGCCGGGAACGGAACCCCGCGGTCGACGTCTACGGGAAGCTCGTCTTGGGCGACTTCACGTTCAAGAGCGAGCTCGCGCGCACCACGCGCAAGTGGCCCGGGACCTTAAACCCTGCGATGCCGGAGTTCCCCGCGAGCCGGGTGACGAGCTTCGACCTCGGAGCGAAGTACCGGTTCACGTCCAGGCGTGGACCCCTCGACGTGTCGGCGGAGTTCAGCCGCTTCGAAGCAGGTCCGAACGGCGCACCCTGGGAACGCCAGGACCAGATTGTTCTGGGGGCCGCGTGGTTCGCCCGCCCGAGCGCGAAGCTCTTCGCCGAGTACATCAGGGTCGATGGCTATGTGCCCTTGAACTTCATCAGCGGCGGGAGCGTCCGGGACGAACGGGGGGAAGTGATCCCCGACCGGACCCACAGCGATCGCTCCGCTCACTCCGATGTCCTTCTCATCGGAGCGAACCTTGCGTTCTGAAGCGCCGGCGTTTCCGCCGGGAGGCGCCCCAAGCTCAGTCTCCCGTGCTCTCCCCGGAGCCCCTGCGTCCTCCGGTCATCGCCGAGAGGATCCGTTTCACCCGGGTGGTGGTGGCGGGCGAGGGGTCGTCCAGGTTGAAGGCGTAGAGCGCGGCGACGGCGCTCGCCTTGTCTTCCGGATCGAGGACGAAGTCGGACTCGACAAGCACCCGTTCGAGCGTTGCGATGGCCTGCTCGAGGCGCCGCTCGTCGATGGCCCCTGGCTCTCGCTTCGGTCCGACGTAGAACTCGAGCTCCAGGATCTCGCAGAGATTCCTGAACTTCGCGAGCGAGGTGAAGTAGCCCCGTCGCAGGTTCCGGATGAACTCAGGGCTCCCCCCGAGCTGCCGGGAGGCATGCTGCGCGGACCAGCCCCGGGCTCGGAGCGCGCGGTTCACTTCGGCTATCAGATCGTCCATCACAACAAATTTCCTACATTTTCGGAGCATTGACAGGTGGTTAGAGCCTAAAATACAGGTATATTATTCCGCGTCAATCAGAGCTCACCACGTCGGAGGGACGAAAAGATGGTGGTAACGGGTGTGGGTTACAGCGCGCTACAGGAATTCGAACGAAGTCTGGTGCTTGCGTCTGCCGTGGGGGCGACCCGGACGAACGGACCTGCGACGCCTCGTCCCACCTCCCGACCGGGAGTTTTCCGCCGTCTCGGGTGAGGGAGCGTCTTGCGCGCAGGCTTCGCTGCCGAACTTCCACCAACAAAACCATGAACGGTCCAGTGCGCGTCCTCCGGACCTCTCGCCAGCCGGCATTCCGACCTCCTTCCCTCCAGGGGGGCAAACCAGACCCAACCACTCGGGCTCGGCCTGCAGCCGAGAGGAGAAAGGACATGACCGGGTGGACCGTGTCAGGGAACCGCGGATGCGAGAGGCCGAAAGGGAGAAAGGGAAATGCGAAGCGCGATGATGGCGAAGAACACGGACAGTGCGTCAACGGACGCGCGGCACCTTCGGTACACCACCGGGGCGGGATATGGGCTACCGGGCGGGTCGGTCCCCGGAGATGAATGGCCCTCAGGCGCTTCGGCACGGGCGAGGCGCATGCGCGGAGGGACATCTCCTGGAAGTGCGCCGTGCGCTCGCACGCGGGAAAAGGTCGGCGAAACCCTGACCGAATCCGCCACGGCCCGCGCACTCCCCCTTCGGTCTCGGAGATCAAGGGCACCTTCATGTACACCGCGTGCATGACGGACCCTGAGTCGCATGCCGAGAGCGTCTCGAACACGCGGGAGGGCCGAATGCGGAGACGTGCCTAGTCAGGTGGCTGCATGGGAGGCGACATAGCGGTCCAACCGGCTGCGCAATGCACTCCGCTCTTCGGGCGGCAGCCAGCTTGCCTCGAACGCATTGACCGCGAGCTGCACGATCTGCTCCCGGCTCAGCTCCGCGGCCTCCCACGCGGCGACGAGGTTCTCGTTCATGTACCCCGGAAAGTAGGCCGGATCGTCGGAGTTGACGGTCGCGCGCATGCCCCTTTCCAGCATGCTGCGGAGCTCGACGGCCTTGAGGCTGTCGGTAACGTGGCGGTTGGAGATGGGGCAGACCGTGAGGGCGAGGCCTCGGCGGGCGATCTCCTCGCAGAGCACCTCGTCCTCGAGCGCGTTGAGCCCGTGGTCGATCCGGTCGACGCCAATGTCGTCGAGGGTCTGCCAGATGTGGCGGACCGAAGTCTCCTGGTCCACGTCGCAGTGCATGGTGAGCCGATAGCCCTCCACCCGCGCGCGGGCGAAGACCTCCCTGAACTTGACCGGCGGATTGCCCTTCTCGTCGGAGTCGAGGCCGACGCCGACGATCCAGTCCTTGTACGGCAGCGACTCTGCCAGGGTCGCCATCGCGGACTCCGCGCTCATGTCTCGAAGGAAGCACATGATGAGCTGGGTGCGGATACCGAATCTCTCCTGCGCATCGTCCTGCGCCCGGCGAACGCCGCGGATCACGGTCTCGAAGGCGATGCCGCGGGTGGTGTGCGCCTGGGGGTCGAAGAACATCTCGGCGTAGATGACGTTCTGGGAGTGCGCCTTGGCAAGGGAGGCGGACGTCAGATCGCGGAAGTCCCGTTCGGTCAGAAGGACGCTCATGCCCTCGTAGTAGACCTTGAGGAAGGACGGGAGATCGTCGAAGTCATAGGCCGCACGCATCGCCTCGACCGATGCATAGGCAAGCTCGATGCCGTTTCGCTTCGCGAGCTCGAACTTGAGCTCGGGCTCAAGCGTCCCCTCTACGTGGACGTGCAGCTCAGCCTTCGGCATGCCCTCGATGAAGCCCCTCATTTCCGTCATGGTCCCAAGCCTCCTCAGGTCGTCACGTCCTTCGCTCGCGGTCCACTTCGCCATCTTCGGAGTCACCGACCTGCCGGTCCAGGACGCGCCGACACGCACCCCTGACCTCGAGCACGTTCCCCGCGGACCGGCACCCGACGCGGTATCGTACGCGTTCGCCCGACCAGCCCGCCCGTACGTCTTCGTCGAGACACCGGGAGGGCGCCTTCGCTCACGAGCTGCCAGTGCCAGCTGACGAACGGACTCCGCTGTTCGCCATTTATGCGCGCGTTTACGCAGCCGCTAACATCCGGCGCTGAGAGGCTCGAGGGGCGCTCTCGCGGACAGAAATCGCGTGGAGGGACGTAGCACCCAGCGGGCGCGGCTAGTTCATTGCCTTGTGCGCTTCGGCGAGGAACAGGATCTTTGCCGCCGCGAGGTGCAGCGCGTAGGCGGCGACGTGGTCGGGGGTCGTGCGGGGAGCCGCTCCCTGCCCGTGCGCGCCCTCCTCGCCCCTCACCTTGGGGAGCCCTGATTTGAGCGTGGCGGCGAGCTGGTCGAATGAATTGTCGAGGTAGTCGGGGAGGAGGCCCTGGTCGCGCACGATTCGGAGGAGGTCCGCCGCCCGGGCTCCCTTGGGGTATGTCCAGCGGCGCTGATCGCAGATCGACTTCAGGGTGCTCTCGAACGCGTTGTTGGCGTTCGTGACTGCATCCTTCGTATCCCCTGCCCGGTAGCGGGAATGTGCGCGGAGGAACTCTTCGCGGGGCCCTTCGAAGCCAGGTTGGTGCAGGTACCGCAGCGCGGGACGGACGACATCGGAGTGGATCAGCTCGGAGTCCACCCGGAAGATCTTCCCGTTCTCGAACTGGTACCCCACACCGGCACGGCGAAAACGCACATTGAGCTCGTCAATCGCATCGCTCGCGGCAACCGCAATCCCAAGGCCCTCCTGCTCGTAATCGGAAAGCCGCCGAACAAAGCGGTCGATACAGGCAAAGGAGAATTCGATGAGGTCGAGGGTCTCATCTACCAGATTGTTTTCCAGCAGATACTCCTCGCAGTTTTCCCGGAATCCACGCCCTCTGCCAAGGCCGAAGCGGCCGTGCTCACGCGCGATTGAATTGTGAATTCTCTCCCAAGGCTCGTAGTCATGCACACCGATCGCGTCTCGCAAGATGTGGACAATCTGGACCCGCAGGCTGTTGGGAAGCTCGTCGTAGGTGAAGACGTCCGGGGTACCACCTTCGGCCCTTCGTTTCCGGTACGAGAACAGCTCGAGCACGCGCACGTCGTAGTCCTCAGCGGCAGGGCAAGTCCGGTGTAGCCGTCTCGTCGGTCACCTGCGGGGGATTTGTGGGTTGGATCAGGGGGGAGTGATGTGACCTCGGTGTGACACGGTACAGACTCTAGAACTCGCTGAAATCTTCTAAGCATTTGTTTCTAGATGGTGGGCCCGGAAGGACTCGAACCTTCGACCGACGGATTATGAGTCCGCTGCTCTAACCGACTGAGCTACAGGCCCCCCGGCCGCGGCGCGGGGCGGGGCGGCGGCGCGTGGACCACCCCGCCGCCCGCACGTCACTCGATGAAGCTGCGCAGGCTCTCCGAGCGGCTCGGGTGCCGGAGCTTGCGCAGTGACTTGGCCTCGATCTGGCGGATGCGCTCGCGGGTCACGTCGAACTGCTTGCCGACGTCCTCGAGGGTGTGGTCGGTGTTCATCTCGATCCCGAACCGCATGCGAAGCACCTTGGCCTCGCGCGGGGTGAGGGTCGCGAGCACGTTCTGGGTCGCCTCCCGGAGACCCTCCGACGTCGCCGAGTCCACCGGCGACAGGATGGTCGTGTCCTCGATGAAGTCGCCAAGGTGCGAATCCTCGTCGTCGCCGATGGGCGTCTCCATCGAGATCGGCTCCTTCGCAATCTTGAGCACCCGGCGAACCTTGTCCTCGGGCATCTCCATGCGCTCGGCCAACTCCTCCGGCGTCGGCTCGCGACCCTGCTCCTGGAGGATCTGGCGCGACACCCGGTTGAGCTTGTTGATGGTCTCGATCATGTGCACCGGGATCCGGATGGTGCGCGCCTGATCGGCGATCGAGCGGGTGATCGCCTGCCGGATCCACCACGTCGCGTACGTCGAGAACTTGTAGCCCCGCCGGTACTCGAATTTGTCCACCGCCTTCATCAGGCCGATGTTCCCCTCCTGGATGAGGTCGAGGAACTGGAGGCCGCGGTTCGTGTACTTCTTCGCGATCGAGATCACGAGCCGGAGATTGGCTTCCACCATCTCCTTCTTGGCCCGGCTCGCCTTCGCCTCGCCCAGCGACTTGCACCGGTTGATGTCCTTGAGCTCGTCGATCGGGATCCGGCCACGCTCGACGATCGCGGCGAGCTTCTTCTGGTGCCGCTGGATGTCCGAGCGGCGCTCCTCGAGCGTTTCCTTCCAGTCCGTCTCCTCGGCCAGCTCCGAGTCGAGCCAGCCTTCCTCCAGCCCGGACGACTGGAAGCTCTTGATGAAGTGGCGCCGCGGCATCTTCGCTTCCGTCACGCACAGCCGCTGGACGGCGCGCTCGTGCTCCCGGAGGTGCTCGATGTCCATCCTGAGCAGGCTCGACAGGGCGTCGACTACCTTCGGCGTCAGCCGGATCTCGAGGAACTCTTCGACGAGCTTGTCGCGCAGGCTCACGGTGCGCTTGCTCTTCGCGCCGTGGCGGCCCTGGGCGGCGACGAACCGGTCGAAGGTCTTGCGAAGCGACCGGAGCCGGGCATCGGCTTCCTCGACGGTCGGCCCCGTATCCACCACCTCTTCCTCGTCCGTGGTGGAGGCGGCCTGCTTGTCGCCGTTCTCCTTGTCGGCGGGGGGGCTCCGGGGGGCGGGCACGGGCGGGGCATCCCGATCGCCGAAACCGACGACCACGTCGTTCAGCCGGCTCCGGCGGTCCACGACCGCGCCCAGCAGCTCCAGCACGAGCTCGACGACGCGGGGATAGCGGGCGAGGGCGGCGATGACCTCCTTCAGCCCTTCCTCGATGCGGCGGGCGATCCGGATCTCTCCCTCCCGGGTGAGGAGGTCCACTGTGCCCATCTCGCGCATGTACATCCGCACCGGGTCGGTGGTGCGCCCGAACTCCGCGTCCAGGGTGGCGAGGGCCGCAGCCGCCTCTTCGGCGGCGTCCTCGTCGGTGTTGACCTCGGTCTCCATCATCAGCAGGTCGTCGGCATCCGGGGCCACTTCGTGCACCGTAATGCCCATATCGTTGATCATGCTGACGATGTCTTCGATCTGTTCCGTATCGACAATGCCTTCCGGGAGATGATCGTTCACCTCGGCATACGTGAGGTATCCCTGCTCCTTGCCCTTGGCGATGAGGAGCTTGAGGCGAGACTGCTGGTCGTCGAGATTCATGATGTCTTGCATTGCGCGAGACCGACTCCGAGGAAACGCTCCATTTTATGATTTTCCGGTAGCGGAATCAACAAGGGATTCACCTTCGCAGACCACGCCCCGGCGCACTCGCGGCCGTCGCCCGGGGGCGCCCGCCCTCGGCGAGAAGACGAAGGAACTCCTCCTTCTCCGCCGCATCGAGCGCTCCCGAGCGCTCCTTCTCCTTCAACCATCGCTGCCGCTGCCGCCGCGCCTGCTCGTACAGCCGGTCCAGCACCCCCGAGAACTCCGCCTCCCGGGCCTCTCCATCCTCGATGAGGTGCGGCGTGGCGGCGAGCCGCTCCAGGTGCGGCCCCGCCTCGTGGCTGCGGTACCGCTCCACGAAGGAGGCGGCGGTAAGATCCGGATTCTCGGAGGCGGCCCGCAGGAGCTCGGCGAGCAGGGGCGCCCCGTCGAGCTCGAGCCGCTCGATGAGGCTGATCATCCCCTTCCGGCGGGCGGCCGCGGTGGCGAGGGACGGTTGATTCAGGAGCAGGTGGATCGCCTGCCGCACGAGCGACGGTACCCGGCGCTCGCTTCCGGGACGGCCGCCGCCGCCGGAATCGCGGCGCGCCTGCCCCCCGCGGTCCCGTCCCTGCCCCGAGCCGACGAGAAGCAACTGGACTTCCTCGCGCTCCACTCGGCCGATCTCCGCCGTGCGGTCGACGAGCATGGTCCGGAAGGCGCCCGGCGGGGCCGCCGCGGCCAGGGCCGCCGCCCGCTCGACGATCCGGGTCCGCCCTTCCAGGGTGACCGGATTGGATTCTCCGAGCAGCGTCGAGAACAGGAAGTCCGACAAGGGCATCGCGCTCGCCATGGCCTCCTCGAACGCCTCCACCCCCCGGCTCCGCACGAACGAATCGGGGTCCTCGCCCTCGGGCAGGAACAGGAACGCGGCCAGCCGCCCGTCGCGCATGAGGGGCAGCGCCTGCTCGAGGGCCCGCCAAGCGGCGTCGCGCCCCGCGGTGTCCCCGTCGAAGCAGAACACCACCTCGCGCGTGGACCGGTAGAGCTGCTGGAGATGGTCGCGGGTCGCCGCCGTCCCGAGGGTCGCGACCGCGTGGTCGATCCCGTACTGGGCGAGGGCGACGACGTCCATGTAGCCCTCCACCACCACGAGCCGGGCGGGGCGGCTTCCACGGCCGCGGAGCACCTGGTACTGCCCGTAGAGCTCCCGTCCCTTGTGGAACACCGGCCCGTCCGGCGAGTTCAGGTACTTCGGCTCGCCGTCGCCGACGACCCGCCCCCCGAACCCGACGACCCGCCCCCGCCGGTCGCGGATCGGGAACATCACCCGGTCCCGGAACCGGTCGTAGTGCGTGCCGCCCTCCCGCCGGGTGACGAGACCGGCATGCTCGAGCACCTGCACCCCCTTGCCCGCGTCTCCGAGCGCGGTCGTGAGCCCTTCCCAGCCGGGCGGCGCGAACCCGAGCTCGAACCGCGCCGCGAGCTCCCCCGACAGCCCGCGCGACTTCAGGTACCCGACCGCCCGGTCCCGGCCCGGGTGTTCCCGGAGCTGGAGCCGGAAGTACCGGTTCGCGTCCTCCAGGGCAGCGTAGACCGCGTCGAGGTCCATCGACCGGCCGCGCCCTTCCGGCCCCGCCCGGCCCGAACCGGGTCCCTCGCGCGGAACCTCCATGCCGACCCGCCCGGCCAACTCCTCCACTGCATCGACGAACCCGAGGCCGTCGTACTCCATCAGGAACGTGATCGCGGTGCCGCTCGCCCGGCACCCGAAGCAGTAGTAGAACTGCTTCTCCCGGCTCACGCTGAACGACGGGGTGCGTTCCTCGTGGAAGGGACAGCGGGCGAGGAGGTCGCGGCCGCGCTGCCGGAGCCGCACCCGGGGCTCGATGACGTCCACGATGTCCACGCGAGCGAGGAGATCGTCGATGAACGTCGAGGGGATGCGGCCGGATGCGCCTGCCAAGCGGGAAGCCTCCTTAGCCCGGAAAAATCACCGATGTCCTGCTGCGGACACCAATTCTCTTGGCGGAGCGGGCCGTACTCCCTCACGCTTCAACAGCGCGCAAGCGCCAGTGTCGACTACGCCTTCAGCAGCGCGCACGCGCTCTCTCGGTCCGTGCGGCCCGCTACCGTGGCATCTTGGCGCCCTCGCGACGAACATCAGTGATTCTTCCGGGCTGACCGGACCGGCCGCCCGGGCCGGGCGCGCCGGTGCGTGCGCCTGCCGAAGGAAGATAGGGGCCGGCGCGCGGCCGATCAAGCGGGGCCGGCGACGGAGCCCGCGGGGAGAAAGGAGGGGCGGGGGACGGCGGCGATCAGGCGGTCACGCGAGGCGCTCGCGCACGAGCCGGCTCACCTCGGCCATGTCGGCCCGGCCCTGGACCTCGGGACGAAGGCGGGCCATGACCCCGCCCATGTCGCGCATGGTGGACGCGCCGGTCGCCTCGACGGCCTCCGCGACGAGGGCCACTACCTCCTCCGCCGCAAGGGGGGCGGGGAGGTACGTCTCGATCACCTCGATTTCGAACTGCTCGGCGGCGGCCAGCTCGTCCCGCCCCGCCAGCCGGTACTGCTCGGACGCGTCGCGCCGCTGCTTGAGCATCCGGTCGAGGACGGCCAGCACCCCCGCGTCGTCGAGCGACTCGCGGCTGTCGACCTCGCGCTGCTTGATCTCGGCCGCGACGAGCCGAAGGGCGGCGACCCGGGCGCGATCCCGGGCCCGCATCGCCGCTGCGGTGTCCTCGCGTATCCGATCCTTGAGCGTATCCATGACGACCACCGGGCAGCCGGCCGCCGATCGCGGCCGGGCGGAGTCCTCGAATGTCGGGGGCGGGCCCCGCCGGGGCCGAATCCCTCAGTGGCGGCGCTGGAGACCCTGCTGCCGGCGCATCGCCTCGCGGGCGAGCTTCTTCTGATAGCGTTTGACGGCCGCCGCCGCCTTGCGCTTGCGCATCGCGGTCGGCTTCTCGTAGTACTCCCGGCGCCTCGCTTCGGTGAGGATCCCCGCCTTCTCGCAGGAACGCTTGAAGCGCCGGAGCGCGATATCGAACGGTTCGTTGTCCTTGACCCGGACTACCGGCATGTGGGTTCCCTTCTCGGCCAACGTGGCGAACGGCGGATGATAGCGCCGGCCGCGCCGGGGCGCAAAGTGACGCATAATCGCCCCCCAATCCCACTCTCCGGCGGCCCGTCCCGTGCTGGTGCTCGGCATCGAAACCTCGTGCGACGAGACCGGGGTGGCCCTCTACGACGGGCGCCTCGGGCTCGTGGCGAACCGACTGCACAGCCAGGTCGACCTCCACGCGCAATACGGCGGCGTCGTGCCCGAGATCGCGGCCCGCGACCACGTCCGCCGGGTGCTCCCCCTGGTCCGCGACGCGCTCGAGGAGGCCGGCCGGAGGCCCTCCGACGTGGACGGTGTCGCCTATACCGGGGGTCCGGGACTCATCGGCGCGCTCCTCGTCGGCGCCGCAGTGGGGAGAGCCCTCGCCTGGGGGTGGGGGGTCCCCGCCGTCGCGGTGCACCACCTCGAGGCCCACCTGCTTGCCCCGCTCCTCGAAGAGCCCGCGCCGGAGTTCCCCTTCCTCGCCCTGCTGGTCTCGGGCGGCCACACCCAGCTCGTCGCGGTGCGCGCCCCCGGCGAGTACCGGATCATCGGCGAATCCCTCGACGACGCGGCGGGCGAGGCGTTCGACAAGACCGCGAAGCTCCTCGGGCTCGGCTACCCGGGCGGCCCCGCCCTCGCGGCCCTCGCCCGGGACGGCGACCCCGGCCGCTTCCGGTTCCCGCGCCCGATGACGGACCGCCCGGGGCTCGACTTCAGCTTCAGCGGGCTCAAGACCCACGCGCTCCGGACGTTCCGCACCGAGCCGCCCGGCCCGACGCTTGCCGCCGACATCGCCCGTGCATTCGAGGAGGCGGTGGTCGACACCCTGTGCATCAAGTGCCGGCGCGCGCTCCGGGAGACCCGCTTCGACCGCCTCGTGGTGGCGGGCGGGGTGGGGGCCAACCGCCGCCTTCGCGAGCGCCTCGTCCGCAAGCTCGACGCTCGGGTCTTCTACCCGCGGCTCGAGCTCTGCACCGACAACGGGGCGATGGTCGCCTTCGCGGGCTTTCTCAGGCTCGAGGCCGGCGAACGCCAGCCGCCCGCCCTCGGGGCGCGCGCGCGCTGGCCCCTCGACTCACTCCGCGCGCCCGATGCGTCCCTCCTCGCCGGCGACGAGCCGGCGGATGTTGGCGCGGTGGCGCCACACGAGGAGCACGGCCATGAGCGCGACCGCGCCGACGACCCCCCGGTCCCCTGAGAGGGCCCAGGCGTAGCCCGGGGCGAGCACCGACGCGACGAGAGCGGCGAGGGAGGAGTACCGCGAGACGCCGGCCACCACGATCCAGGTGGCGAGGACCGCCGCCCCGAGGTACGGCTCCAGCGCGAGGAGCACGCCGAGGGCGGTGGCCACCCCCTTCCCTCCCCGGAAGCCGAAGAACGCCGGATAGAGGTGGCCGAGGAACGCGGCGAGCCCGACGAGGGCGACCGCCCCGGGGGGCAGGTCGGCGGCCCGGGCGACCAGCACCGGAACGACCCCCTTGAGGATGTCCCCCGCGAGAGTGAGGCCGGCCGCCTTGCGCCCGGCGAGGCGGAGCACGTTGGTCGCCCCCGGGTTGCCCGACCCGCCGGAGCGGGGGTCCGCGACCCCGAGCATCCGGGAGACGAGGACGGCGGTCGCGATCGAGCCGAGGAGGTACCCGGCCGCGACGAGGAGGAGGGTCACGAGCATGTCGCGGTCCGGTCGGCGCGGCGCCACCCGGCCCCGGGGGATTCCATCGCGCGAGATTCGGTGACCATCATGGGGGCGCCTTCCGGGGCTTCGGGCGGTGCATGTTAGCAACCGCACGCCCCGGTGCCGCTCTCGCGAGCCCGCCCGGCTCCGGGGTCCAGGGCGATTTCACGCCACGGTGCGTGGGCGGGTTTCGATTGATCCGGCAGTCCGTAGTCCACAGGTCGGATTGGCCGACGTGAGATGCCCTCGGTTCCGGGTCCGAGGCCGACTGCGACCGGCCGGAGAATGGGCTAGACTCCGGGCCCCCCTGCTGGTCGGCCGCGGTGGATATCATCTTTCTCCACGATCTTCGTATCCAGACGACGATCGGGATCTACGAATGGGAGCGCCGGATCCGGCAGACGGTCACCCTCGACCTCGAGATGGCGACCGATGCGGCGCGTGCCGCCGCCACCGACCGGATCGAGGACG
>JAJECB010000098.1 GCA_022822245.1 Gammaproteobacteria bacterium | reverse complement strand
GCGGCGCATGGTGAATCATCCCCGCCGCGCCACTGCGCGACACCGCTGCCGCACGCACAACCACAAGGGGGGCCTCGCCCGTGCCGACCATCGACAAGCTGGAAATCGATCTCTTCCGTCTGCCGCTGCCCGTGCCGATGGAAGCCTCGGCCGCGGGGGTGATGACCGCCTTCGACATGGTGACGGCGCGGGTCACGGACAGCGACGGCGTCGCCGGCGTCGGCTACACGGTGACCCACGCGGGGCAGGGCGGCCCCATCGCGGCGCTCTGCGACGGGTCCTTCCGGACGAGCGTCGAGGGCCGCGACCCGGATCTCATCGAGGCGATCTGGCGCGAGATCTACAAGCGCCACCACTATGCCGGACGGGGCGGACCGGTGGCCTTCGCGATGGCGGCGGTGGATACCGCGCTCTGGGACCTCAAGGGCAACCGCCTCGGCACGCCGCTCTGGCGGCTCCTCGGCGGCGCCAACCCCTCGGTCCGGGCCTATGCCGGCAACATCGACCTCAACTTCCCGGTGGACCGGCTCCTCGAAGGCGGCATGGCGAGCGTCGAGCAGGGGTTCCGGTCGGTCAAGATGCGGCTCGGCCGCCCCACCATCGCCGAGGACATCGCCCGCGTCGAGGCGATGCGCAACCACCTGCCCGACCACATCGAGATGATGGCGGACGCGAACGAGGCCTGGCGGGTGGAGCAGGCGATGCGCGCCATGACCTTGCTCCAGCCCTTCGATCTCGTGTGGCTGGAGGAGCCCATCGCGCCCGACAACACCGCCGGCTACGCGCACCTCCGCTCGCTCGGCAAGGTGCCGCTCGCGGCGGGCGGGAACCACCACACCCTCGCGGAGTTCGCGGCGCTCATCGGAGCGGGGGGCGTCGATTTCCCGGAGCCCGACCTCACCACCTGCGGGGGCATCACGCCCTTCATGAAGATCGCGCACCTTGCCGAGGCGAACGGCCTGCCGGTGATGAGCCACGGCGCGCACGACCTGCACATCCACCTCCTGGCGGCGGCCCCGAACGCGGCCTACCTGGAGTGGCATGCCTTCGGGCTCGACCAGTTCATGGAGGACCCGCTGACCGTCGAGGACGGCTACGCGCGCGCCCCGGACCGCCCGGGCCACGGCATCGTGTTCGACTGGGAGGCCCTCGCCGCCCACCGGCCGGCCTAGCCTCTGCCCGTCCTCCGACTGGCCTCCGGGGTAGGCCGGTTCCGCTACCCCGGCTTTCTCCGGAGGGCGAGAATCGTGAGATCGTCGTCATGCTCCCGGCCCTCGGAGAACGCGGCGACCGCCTCCTCGATCCGCCGGATTGCCTCCCCCGCTCCTGCGGGGGGCCGCCCGTCGAACACGTGCTTCAGCCGTTCGGTGCCGAACGCCTCGCCCGCCGCGTTCTTGGCCTGGACCACCCCATCGGAATACATGACGACCGTCTCCCCCGGCTCGAGCGTTTCCGTTCCCTCCTCGAAGGCGGCATCCGCGTCGAGCCCGACGGCGACCCCCTGCACGGGCGCGAGCTCCGAGCAGGTTCCGTCCCCGCTCACGACCATCGGCGACGGATGGCCCCCGTTCGCGTACCGCATCTCCCCCGTCCTCGGGTTGTAGACCATGTACACGAGGGTCAGGAACATGGTGTTCGGGGTGTCCTGCTCGATGATCTGGTTCATTTCCGCGAGCACGGTGCCGGGCTCGTTGGCCCCGATCGCGGTGCCCTTGAGGACGCTCCTCGCGCCCATCATGAACAACGCTGCGGGGATCCCCTTTCCGGACACGTCGGCCACCGCGGTTCCGAGGTGCTCGTTCTCGAGCTTCACGATGTCGAAGAAATCGCCCCCGATCTCGCGCATCGGCGTCATGTGCGCTTCGATCTCGTAGCGGTGGCTGGTCGGCATCTCGCCCGGGAGGATGGACTGCTGGAGCGTCCGGGCCATGTCGAGCTCGTTCTCGAGGGCCCGCAATCGATCCCGGGACTGCATCGCGTCGCGCCAGGTACGGATATGCTCCTCCGTGCGTGCAATCGTGGTCTCGAGATCCTCGAAGTCGACGGGCTTGGTCACGAAGTCGACGGCGCCGAGGTTCATCGCGGTGCGGATGTTGTCCATGTCTCCGTAAGCGGAGACCACGATGGCCTTCACCTCGGCGTTGCGCTTGGCGATCTCGCCGAGAAGCTCGAGCCCGTTCATCTTGGGCATGTTGATGTCGGTGACGAGCATGTCGAACGGGGGATCGCGCGGCGCGTTCAGCTTCTCCAACGCCTCGATACCGTTCAGCGCGAAGTCGAAGGCGTACCGGCCCTTGCGGATCTGCCTTCGCATCTTCTGGCGCATGAGGAGCTCGATATCGGGCTCGTCGTCCACCACGAGGATCTGGGTGGGCGCGTTCCGTTCGTCGCCCGCGAGCCGGTCCATGTCGGGACTCCTTCGTGTCCGTCCGGTGTGGGGCGGCTATTGTGCCAGCGGTTGGCCGGCTTCGAAGTCCGCGCGGAAGATTTCTCCCGCAATCGCGCTCCCGCTCCTCGCCACCGCCCGCATCCTTCACCGATTTTCGTCGCTTGCTCCAAAAATTCTGCGAATTTTTCGAGCTTGATGGTCACCCGGAAGTCTCTCCGCGAAAATAGGGTCAGCGTGGGCTTTCCGGCGCGGTGGCGCGAGCTGGCTGAGAAATGGGAAAGCCCACTCGGACTCCATTTTCGAACCTCTGGGCGCGGCACGGGGCGGGGCGGAACGGCGCGGCGCGGAACGGATTGCGGACAACGGTGCGAGAATCTGTCGCCAACCCGGCCGGGCGAACGAACGACGCACGATGACGGCCGCTGACCGACAGGCTCGCATGAGCGATTTCCCGGACTCGCTTCTCGACGGCTACCGTTCCTTCCGGGACCACCGATACGAGCCCGAGCGTGCGCGCTACCGTGCGCTCGCCGAGCACGGGCAGACGCCCGAGGTCATGGTCATCGCCTGCTGCGATTCGCGGTCGGCGCCGGAGACCATCTTCCACGCCGCTCCGGGCGAGATCTTCGTCGTCCGCAACGTCGCCAACCTGGTGCCGCCCTACGAGCCGGACGGCCGCCACCAGTCCACCTCCGCCGCGCTCGAGTTCGCGGTGCAAAGCCTCAAGGTCCGGCACATCGTCGTGCTCGGTCACGGGCGCTGCGGCGGCATCCGGGCCGCCCTGCATCCGGAGGCGGAGCCGCTATCCCCGGGCGACTTCATCGGCAAGTGGATGACCCTGCTCGGGCCCGCCGCGCGGGAGGTCGCCGCCGGCGAAGGCGGCGGGCGGACGGAGGCGGAGCGGCAGACCGCGCTCGAACGCGCCTCGATCCGCCACTCGGTCGCGAACCTGCGGAGCTTCCCCTGCGTCTCGATCCTCGAGGACCGCGGCCGGCTCCACCTGCACGGCGCCTGGTTCGACATCGCGGACGGCGAGCTCTGGACGATGGACCCGGCGACCGGAGACTTCTCTCCGGCGAAGTGAAACGCGCGCCGGCGCAAGTCGCCACCGTCTCGACCGGGCCGAACGGGGCCGAACGGGCCGATGCGGTCGACGTGCCCCGCCACCGCGCTCCCTGCCGCATCGCCTGCCGCGCCCCTGCCGCGCCGCCTGCCGCGCCGCGCCCTCAGTGTCCCGGCCGGAAGGGCTTCGCGAGCGAAGCGGGGAAGTTCACCTTCTGGGTCTGGCGGTTCCGCGAGATGAGGACGAGGACGAGGATCGTCGCGACATAGGGCAGGGCGGAGAGGAACTCCGACGCGGGGCCGATCCCCTGGCCCTGGGCGTGAAGCTGGAGAATGTTGACCCCCCCGAAGAGGAGCGCCCCGAGGAGCACCCGGAGCGGCCGCCAGCTCGCGAAGACGACGAGGGCGAGCGCGATCCAGCCCCTCCCCGCGGTCATGTTCTCGACCCAGAGGGGGGTGTAGGCGATGGCGAGATAGGCGCCGCCGAGCCCCGCCATCGCGCCCCCGAAGAGGACCGCGAGGTACCGGATGGGAATGACCTTGAATCCGATGTCGTGGGCCGCCTGCGGGTTCTCCCCGATGATCCGGAGGACGAGGCCCGCCCTGGTGCGGAAGAGCATCCACCAGATGAGCCCGAAGAGGAGGAACGCGACGTACACCAGGGGGTCGTAGTCGAAGAGGATGCGGCCGAGGACGGGGAGGTCGGAGAGCACCGGAATGTGGAGCGCTTCGACGGGCTCGATGGGCGCGGCCCCGAATTCCCGGCCGAGGAAGGCGGAGAGCCCGCCCCCGAGGATCGTGAGCGCGATCCCGGCCGCGTACTGGTTCGCGAGGAGGTTGAGCGCCAGCACCCCGAAGACGAGGGACGAGGCGGCCCCCGCGAGCACCCCGGCGCCGGCCGCGACCGGGAGCGGGTACCCCGCGAACGCGAAGTGAAAGGCGGTCACCGCGCCGATCAGCATCATCCCCTCGACCCCGAGGTTGAGCACCCCCGAGCGTTCCGCGACGAGCTCCCCCATCGCGGCGAAGAGGAGGGGCGTCGCCGCGACGACGGTGCCGGTGATGATCGCGATCGCGATTTCCATTTCAGCCCTGCCCCGCCGCCGTCTCGGCCTTGGCCCCGGTCTCGGCCCCGGTTTCGGCCCCGACCCCGGTCCCGGCCTCCGCCTCGCCCCGGCCCCGCCTCGGTCCCGTCCTCCCGACCCGGCGCGGCCGGTAGTAGATGAGGAAGTCGGCCGCGAGCAGGAAGAACAGGAGCGCCCCCTGGAACGTGCGGGTGAGCGCGGCGGGGAGCCTCAGCATGATCTGGGCCGACTCGCCCCCCATGTAGAGGAGGGAGAGGAGGAGCCCGCCGAGCACGATCCCGAACGGGTGCAGGCGCCCGATGAACGCGACGATGATCGCCGCGAACCCGTAGCCGGGCGAGATGTGGCCGGTGAGCTGGCCGAGGGGCCCCGCCACCTCCATCATCCCCGCGAGCCCCGCGCATCCGCCCCCGGCGAGAAGGCCGAGCCAGACCGAGTGCGAGTCCCGGAACCCCGCGAAGCGGGCCGCCGCCGGCGCCGCGCCCCCCACCGTCATGCGGTAGCTCGTGAACGTGTGCTGGACGAAGAGCCAGGCGATGCCGACCGCGGCGAGGGTGATGAAGATCGAAGTGTTGACCCGGTAGACGCCGACCAGCGGGTCGAAGAGCGCGGACGGGCCGAAGAGGGCGGTCTGCGGGAAGTTGAAGCCGAGGGGGTCGCGCCACGGCCCCCGCACGAGGTAGCCGAGGAGCAGGACCGCGACGTAGTTCAGCATCAGGGTGACGAGGATCTCGTTGGTGCTGAAGCGCACCTTGAGGAAGGCGGGGACGCTCGCCCAGGCCATGCCGCCCGCGATGCCCGCGAGGGCCATGAGGGGCAGCAGCCACGCGTGGTCGCCGTCTCCGAAGGCAAGCGCGAACCAGCCGGCCGAGATCGCGCCGCAGATGAACATCCCTTCGGCGCCGATGTTCCACACGTTGGCCCGGAAGCCGACCGCGAGTCCGAGGCCGATGAGGATGAGCGGCGACGCCTTGAGCAGCCACTCGGAGACGCCGTTGGCCGAGCTCAGGGGCCGGACCAGGAAGACGTGGAGGGTCTCGAAGGGGTCGAGATCGAGGATGAGAAAGAAGATCGACCCGAAGACCACGGTGAGCGCGAACGCCACGACGGGGGCGAGGACCTGGGCCGCGAGCGAGGGCGTGGGCCGCGGTTCGAACTGAAGGCGCACGAGCCGTCCTACGATTCCGCGCGCGGGGCGGCGGCGCCCGCCGCGTCGGCCGCGCGCGACTCGGTGGTGCCGCCCGCCATCATGAGGCCGAGGGCCTCGACGCTCACCTCGCCGCGATTCCGGCCTTCCGAGAGGCAGCCCCGGTAGAGCACCGCGATGCGGTCGCAGATCTCGAGCAGCTCGTCGAGCTCCTCGGAGATGACGAGGACCGCGGCCCCCTCGCGGCTCAAGTCGATGAGGCTCTGGCGGATGAAGGCGGCCGCCGCGACGTCGAGGCCCCACGTCGGCTGGGAGACGACGAGGACCCGAGGCGCGAGCTCCATCTCGCGTCCCACGATGAACTTCTGGAGGTTGCCGCCGGAGAGGGCGCGGGCGATCGCGCCGGTGCCCGTGCACCGCACGTCGAAGCGATCGATCACCCGGCGGGCGTAGGCGTCCGCGCGATCGCGCCGGACCAGCCCGCCCCGCACCATGCCCCCGCGGGCGTGGGCGGTGAGGATGACGTTCTCGCGGAGCGACATGAGCGGCACCACGCCGCGCCCCAGGCGGTCTTCGGGGACGAAGGCGAGCCCGCGCCGCCGCCTCGCCCCCGCGTCGAGGCGGGCGATGGGCTCCCCGTCGAGCCGGATCGCATCGTCCGCCGCCAGGGTGCGCTCGCCGCTCAGCAGGGCCGCGAGCTCCCCCTGCCCGTTGCCGGAAACCCCCGCGATGCCGACGATCTCGCCCGCGTGGACCGCGAGCGAGACGTCCGCGAGGTCGGTGCCGAACGGATCCTCGGCCTCCGCGTCGAGACCCCGCACCTCGAGACGGGGCGTCGGATCGGGCCGGGCCGGGTCGCGGTGGGTCTCGGGGAGCGCCGAGCCCACCATCAGCGCGGCGAGCTCCGCGGGCGAGGTGGTCCTCGGGTCGGCGGTGCCGGCGACGGCCCCCGCCCGGAGGATCGTCGCGGTGTCGCAGAGATCGCGGATCTCCTCGAGCTTGTGGCTGATGTAGAGGAGGCTGCACCCCTCTGCCGCGATGACCCGCAGGGTCTCGAACAGGCTCCGCGCCGCCTGGGGGGTCAGCACCGAGGTCGGCTCGTCGAGGACGAGGAGGGTCGGGCGCTGGAGAAGGCAGCGCACGATCTCGACCCGCTGCCGCTCGCCGACCGAGAGGTGGTGGAGCAGCCGGCCCGGGTCGAGCGGCATCCCGTATCGCTCGGAAAGCTCGCGCACGCGCGCCGAGATCGCGGGAAGGTCGAAGGGCTCGTCCACCGCGACGGCGATGTTCTCGGCGACGGACACGGTCTCGAACAGCGAGAAGTGCTGGTAGACCATGCCGATGCCGAGTTGGCGGGCGGCGGTCGGGCTCGGGATGCGGACCGGCTCCCCGTTCCAGAGGATCTCGCCTTCGTCCGCGGCGAGCGCCCCGTAGATGATCTTCATCAGGGTGCTCTTGCCCGCGCCGTTCTCGCCGAGGACGGCGTGGATCTCGCCCGGCATCACGGTGAGCGAGACGTCGTCGTTCGCGAGCACCCCGGGGAACGTCTTGGTGATCCCGCGAAGCTCGAGGCGCGGCGTCATCGAGCCTCCGCGGATGCGCCCGCCCGCCTGCCGGCCGCGACGCTCTCGGCCGTAGTCATTGCGTGCCGGAGGCCGGGAGCCCGAGAACCCGGGGAGGGGCGGCCGCGATCATTGCATGCCGGTGCCGGCGCACTTGCCGCGGCCGCCGCGATCGCCCGGGCTCAGCCCTCGAGGTTGCCGATCATCCCTTCGACGAACCAGTTGAAGCCCGGGTTGTGGGGGTGGGGGAGCCGGCCCCCCGCCTCGACGCGCACGTTGCCCTGCTGGTCCCGGAGCTCGCCCTTGTACGGATGCAGCGACCCGTCCTTGATCGCGGCCTCCGTGGCCGTCAACTGGTCGATGACGTCTCCCGGAAGCTGGTCGTTCCAGGGCGACATCGTCACCACCCCCTCCTTCACCCCCTGCCACCGGACCTGGGAGGTCCAGGTTCCGTCCAGCACGTCGCGCGCCGCGCCGACGTAGACGCTGCTCCAGTCGAGCATGAAGGAGGTGAGGTTCTTCGTGGGGCCGAACTGGCGCATGTCGCTCGCGTAGCCGATCGACCACGCCCCACCCTGCTCGGCCACCTGCACCCCGGTCGCGGTGTCGGTCATGGAGCAGATGACGTCGCACCCCTGCGCGACGAGGGCGGCCGTCGCCTCCTTCTCCTTCGCGGGGTCGAACCAGGAGTTGAGGAAGATGACGCTGCAGGTGATCGAGGGGTCGACGCTCTGCGCGCCGAGCAGCATCGCGTTCCCCGGGCCCACGATGTCCGGGATCGGGAAGCCGCCGATGAACCCGAGCTTCTTCGACTCCGTCACGTGTCCGCCCGCGATCCCCGCGAGGTAGGTCCCCTCGTAGTACTTCGCCTCGAAGGTGCCGAGGTTGTCGAAGTGCTTGAGCCCCGAGCAGTGCTCGAACGCGACGTCCGGGAAGCGGGGGGCGGTCTTCTGGATCGGGGTGCTGTGGGAGAAGCTGGTCCCGAAGACGAGGCCGTGGCCGGTGCTCGCGAGCTCGGCGAACACGCGCTCGCCCGCCTGCGGGTCCCAGACGTTGTCGATCGCGGTGATGCTGACGCGCTCGCCGAAGGTGTCGGCGATGGCCTCGGCCCCGAGGCTGTGCTGCTTGGTCCAGCCGATCTCGGAGATCGGCGAGACGTAGACGATCCCGACCTTGAGCGGATCGGCGGCGGCGGCAAGGCGCGGAACGCCGGCGAGGCCGGTCGCCATCGCCCCGGTCGCGGCCGAGTACTTGAGCGCCTCGCGGCGCGAGATTTTCCGTGCCATGGATTGGTCTCCCCCTGATCGAACTGTGAGCTGGCGCGCGGCCTGGTGCTCCCGGGCGGCGATTCCCGGCCGGTTTCTCCGTGTGCGCGGAGCGGGCCGTCCGCTTCGAACCGAACGGGGTCCGAGCCTGCCCGGCGACTGGCGCCCGTGCTGCGTAGTATCCACGATCTCCCCGCGGAGTCTCCTTCGGATTTGTTAGCATCGACGGGCCGCGCCACGTCATCGTTGCGGTGGTCCGGGCGGCGCGCGGGTGGCCGCGAGGCGGTAACCACCGCGGTCCCGCCCGAGGTCCGAGCGCCCCGTCCGGGCGGAACGCCGCCTCGCGGGATCGGGGCGGAGCACGTTGCGCCGCCCGACCGCCCCAAGGGCGCGCGGAGGACGTCAGGGAGTGTGAGATGGGCGAGCCCGATCCGGTCCTGGTGAACGACTGGCACGCCGTCGTCGAGCTCGGCTTTCTCGCGACGCGGGGCTCGTTCGGGACGGTGCTGCTCGGCGTCCCGATCGAGATTGCCGAGGCGGGACCCGGCGAGGTCCGGGTCGTCCGGCGCGATACCGGCGCCTCCCTCCCCGCCCGCATCGAGTACGGCCATGTCTTCACCTCGATTGGCAAGCCGAACCGGGACATCGCGCACTTCCCCGAGTGTTTCGAGGAGGATCGGATCCACGTGACGGGAGGCTCGATCGCGGTCCACGTCTCGGGGCTCCGCGCGGTCGAGAACTTCCTCGACATGGGCCATTTCCCGTTCGTCCATACCGACTACCTCGGCGTCGAGCCGCACACCGAGGTCGAGCCCTACGAGGTCCGGGTCACCGAGGAGGACGAGATCCTCGCGACGAAGTGCCGCTTCTTTCAGCCCCTCGCGTCGCCGAGCGCCGATGGCGGGATGATGGTCGACTACGAGTACCGGGTCAGCCGCCCCTACACGGTGTGTCTTTACAAGAGCAACCCGATCGAGCCTGAACGCTGGGACTTCATCGTGCTGTTCGTGCAGCCGGTGAGCGAGGAGCGATGCATCGCGCACCCCTACCTCTCCTACCTCCCCCACAACCTCGACAACGACACCAACCGCTGGTTCATGCAGCTCATCTTCGCGCAGGACAAGCCGATCCTCGAGAACCAGCTTCCGAAGCGCCTGCCCCTCGACCCCCGGGCGGAGATCCCGGCGCGCTCCGATGCGTCCTCGCTCGCGTACCGGCGGTGGCTCGCCGCGCAGGGCGTGACCTACGGCGCGATCCCGGCCGCGGCCTGACCCCCGAGTTGGCGGCAGCGCCGGAAATCGGAGTCGGAGTCGGGATTCGGGGTTCGGGGTTCGGGGTTCGGGGTTCGGACTTCAGGTTCGGGTGAGCGAACCGGATGAGGACCGTGCGAAATGACGTCGAACATTGAGTACCGAGGCCGGAGGGTGGGGGTCGGTGTCTGACTTCGTCGAGCTCGCGAGCCGCTGGTTCCCGGTGTGCCGCGGCGAGGAGGCCGCCCCCCGCCACATCGTCCACACCGCGCTCCTCGGTCAGGAGCTCGCGGTGTGGCGCGCGGACGACGGCACCGTCAACGCGTGGGAGAACCGCTGCCCGCACCGGGGCGTGCGGCTCTCCGTCGGGACCAATCTCGGCGACCGGCTCAAGTGCCGCTACCACGGCTGGACGTACGCGTCGGGATCCGGGCAGTGCGTCGAGCGGCCCGCCCACCCCGGCGAGGAGCCCCCGTCCCTGGTTCGGGCGCGCCGGTTCGCGTGCGCCGAGGTCGACGGCCACGTCTGGGTCCGGCTCGCCGGGGAAGGTGGCGACGGTCCGGCTCCGGGCTTCGGATCGGGCTCGGCGCCGGCGGGCCTCACGCTTCGCAGCATCCACGTATTCGCTCCGGCCGCGGCGGTCGCGGACGCCCTCGCCCGCCATGCCGGGGAGGCGCCGGACGGGTCCGCGGCCGCAGCCGAGGTCGAGGCCGAAGCCGTCGAGCCCTACCGGTTGCGAAGCGCCCACGCCGAGGCGGGCGAGATCCGGTACGCCCTCCAGCCGGTCTCCGACGCCGAGACGATCATCCACGCGGCGCTCGCCGATGCGCCGCCCGCGGCCGAGCGGATCGCAGTCCTTCGCCGCGAGAACGACCGGCTGCGCATGGTCCGCGACGCGATCGAGACGGAAGCATCGCCGTGATCCGCCTCTACGACTACGTGCTCTCCGGGAACTGCTACAAGATCCGGCTGTTCCTGAGCCTCCTCGGTCTCGAGTGGGAGACGCGCTGGATCGACTTCCACCCCCGGCGTGATCACAAGAGCGAGTGGTTCCTTGGGCTCAACCCCCTCGGCCAGGTGCCGGTGCTGGAGGACGGAGAGGTCCGGCTCCGTGACGCGCAGGCGATCCTCGTCTACCTCGCCGCGAAGCACGACGGGAGCGGCGAGTGGTATCCGACCGGCGACGCGCGGACCCTCGGCGAGATCGCGATGTGGCTCGCCTTCGCGGACGGCATCACCGCGACCGCCTCGGCCGCGAGGCTCCATGACGGGATCTTCTTCGAGCTCGACGCGGACCGGGCCCGCTCCGGGGCGCACGCGCTCTTCCGGGTGCTGGACGAGCACCTCTGGTTCCAGGAGCAGGAGGGCCGGGACTGGCTCTGCGGACCGGACCATCCCACCATCGCCGACATCGCCTGCTTCCCCTACGTCGCCCTCTCCGAGGAAGGCGGGGTCTCGCGCCTGCCCTACCCCGCGATCCGCCGCTGGACGGACCGCGTCAAGCGCATCCCAGGGTTCATCCCGATGTCGGGCGTCCTCGCCGCCTGAGCGCGGCTCCGCGATCCATTCCCGGCTCCCGTCGCAACTGGATGTCGTTGTCGTCCATCCTGAGGACACGGGCGTTGCGATCCACGATGGATGCGGATGCCGCCACGGAGCGATGACGCGAAAGTAGACTGACGCGCAGCGCGGGCGAGGGTGCGGTTGCCCCATGCCGAAGCCAAGTCGTCGACTGCGAGGAGTGTTTCCGTTCCATGCCCTATCACGACTACCGCCCCGACCTCATGGGGTCGGCGGCCATCGAGCCCGCCGGCCGCTTCGAGGCCGGGAGCTGGCAGAGCTTCACCCTCACCTACACCTGCGGGAAGTTCGGCATCGACGACCGGGGGAGCCTCAAGGTCGCGTTTCGGATGCAGACCGACCAGTCGATGATCCAGTGCGACGACCCCGCGGGGCCCGGGTACACCACCGTGGAGACCTCGACCGGGATCCCGCTCACCGTGCGCTGCGAGCACCGCCGCAACCCGCGCCCGTGGGGAATCTCGCTCTACGTTCGCTGCGACCGGTACCTCTCGGAGGGCGACCGGATCGTCATCCGCTTCGGCGACCGGCGCCAGGGCTCGCCGGGGCTCCGGCTCCAGACCTTCATCCAACCGCGCTTCGAGTTCCGCGTGCTCGCCGATCCCTTCGCGAGCTACGAGTACATCCCGTTGCCGGACGAAGCCCAGCCCACCATCGGCATCGGGCCGGGGCCGGGGGTGAATTGGGTCGCGATCCTCCCGACCCTTCGGCGGGCGGGGGACCGCTTCCGGCTGTCTCTCAAGTGCGAGGACCGGTGGGGCAACCCGAGCGACCGGGTGGACCGCACCGTCCGCCTCGCCGCCGACGGACCGATCGACGGCCTTCCCGAGACGGCGACCCTCAATGAGGGGCAGTTCGGCGTGGAGGTGGACGGCCTGTCGGTCGCCGATGCGGGGGAGCGCCGGGTCCGGATCCTCGGCAAGGACGGGGAGCTGCTCGCGGAGTCCAACCCCCTTCGCATCGAGGCCGACACTCCCTACCGCCACTACTGGAGCGACCTCCACGGCCAGAGCGAGGAGACCGTCGGCACCAACCCTGCCCGCGACTACTTCGCGTTCGCCCGCGACCGGGCGTTCCTCGACATCTGCGGCCACCAGGGCAACGACTTCCAGATCACGGACGCGTTCTGGAGCGAGCTCAACGAGCTCACCGCGGAGTTCAACGAGCCCGGCCGCTTCGTGACCCTCCCCGGCTACGAGTGGTCGGGGAACACCTCCCTCGGCGGCGACCACAACGTCTGGTACCGGCACGAGGGTCGCCCCATCTACCGTTCCTGTCGGGCCCTCGTCTACGACACTTCGCACCCGGAGACCGACTGCCACAGCGCGAAGGATCTCCTCGCCGCGCTCCGGCACGAGGACGCGCTCGTCACCGCGCACATCGGCGGGCGCTACGCGGACGTCAAGTACGCCCACGACGCGAGGATCGAGCCCTCGGTCGAGATCCATTCCGCGTGGGGGACCTTCGAGTGGATCGTCCGCGACGCGTTCGAGGCGGGCTACCGGGTCGGGATCGTCGCCTCGAGCGACGGGCACGACGGGCGCCCCGGCGCCAAGTATCCGGGGGTCGCGGAGTTCGGCTCCTACGGCGGGCTCACCTGCCACCTCCTCGAGTCCCTCGACCGGGATCATCTCGTCGAGGCCTTCCGCCGCCGCCGCCACTACGCGACGACCGGCGCCCGCCTCCATCTCGAGAGCACGGTCGAACTGGACTCGCCCGGTGTGCTCTTTCGCCGCAATCCGGATCTCGGCGACGTCGGGCAGGAGCCTTGTCGGCGCGCGACCATGGGGGACATCGTCCGGGTCGGGGACGACGACGAGGTGACCTTCCGGCTCGACGTCACCGCGCCCGCGCCCATCGAGCGGATCGAGCTTCGCGACGGGCTCGACACCTTCGAGACGGTGCGGCCCTACGGGGAGTCCGACCTCGGCCGGCGCATCCGCATCGTCTGCGAGGGCGCCCACTATCGGGGCCGGGGCCGGAACGTCGCCTGGGAGGGAACCGCGACGTTCGAGGGGGAGAGGATCGAGCGCATCGCCCCCGTCAACTTCTGGAATGTCGAGCAGCTTCCCCGGCAGATCGGCGCGGACGAGGTCGCGTGGCGCTGCGTCACGACGGGCGGGTTCTCCGCCATCGACGTGTGGCTCGACCAGGCGGAGCACGGGGTCCTCCGGCTTCGCACGAGCGAGGTCGACGCCGACCTCGAGCTCGCCGGCATCGGCCTTGCCGACACGCGGATCGACGCGGGCGGCCTGTACAAGGCAGTTCGGGTCTTCCGGCTGCCGGACGAGAACGCCACCCGCTCGATGACCTTGAGCCGCCGCGTCAAGCTCCGTCGGGGCGCGGACACCCGCCTCTACGCCTGCGTCACCCTGGAGAGCGGCCACCAGGCCTGGCCGAGCCCCATCTACCTCATCCCCTGACCGCGCTCCTCGGTGCGCACCGCGCGTCGCGCACCGTCCTTCACTCGGGTCTCGGGCCGGCCTGCCCGACGCCGGCGGGCGGTCCGGCGCTCCCGAGGCCGACCCGGAGCACCTCCGTCTCGAAGACATCCTCCGGCTGGACGTTGGCGATGTTGACGTCGGGGCCGAAAGCGGTGATGAGGAAGTTCCGGAGCTGGTAGACCTCCGCCAGGGTCGTTCCCGGGATCCAGGGGCCGCTCAGCTCGAACATCACCTTCGCGACGTCGAGCCCCGCCTTCAGCTCTTCGAGGAGCGGGACGTTGAGGGCGTCGTCGACGATGAGCTCGGCTCCCTCGACGAGGACGAGGTTCGAGCCGGCCGCGAAGCAGTCCTCCGCCTGGCGGATGAGGGTCGCGGCGGTGGTGTGCGCGTCCTTGGAGCCGACCTCGCCGTGGACCTCGAGCCCGCAGTCGACCGCCGTCGAGATGAGCCGGGTCCGCTCCGCGTCGGTCAGGGGAACGCGGTTGTCGGAGACCTCGATGGCCTCGAACCCGAGCCGGCGGGCCTCCTCGCAGTAGGGCCGAACCCCGGGGAAGCCCTGGGTCGCGAAGACGTACTCGAGGAACTGGCCGCCGATGAACGTGTGAACGTCGAACTCGCGGTAGATCGCGAGCTTCTCGAGCAGGTGGTCCTCGGGATGGATCCGCGCGGTGCCGGTGACGAACTTCGCGTAGTCCACGTAGGGCGCAATCAGATCGAGCAGGCCTCTCATGTGGTCGCGCGGCAGTCCCGCGTCCTTCATCATCGTGAGGCCCTTGGTGCGCGGCTTCGAGCCGCTCCGCTCGGCGGGAAGCGGAACCATGGCGAACGGGTGTTTGGTCATGTCGGTCTCCGGCGAGGTGGTGACGGGCCGCGGCGGCCCCGATTGGTCCGAAACGGGAAGTCTACGGCTCGCCAGCCAGCGCGCCCGTCCGGCGAGGTCGCCATGGCCCCGAGCTCTACCGCCGACCCCGAGAATGAAGCCCGCGCCCGGCCCCGAGCGTCGCCGTGCGCCTGGCCCGCCCCGATGGCTCGAAATGCCTGCGCGCACCCGTCGGAATGACGCCCGGAGGCCCGTCGGCGCCATGACTTCGCGCCGCTCGCCTCGGAGATTCTCCGCGAAAAACCGAATGCCGCCATGCGGTCACCCCATCGTCCGTTCCTTGACTCGCGAAGCGGGCGATGGGAGCATCCGCCCTTGATTGTGCTCCGCGATGCAGGTGCCGAATGGCGAGCATTCCGGAAGGCTCGCCGGCGGCAGGGTCTCGACGGCGCGAGATCCCTTGGGCAGAGCGTTCCGTCAACATACTGGGTCCGCTGGTCATGATCATGGCGCTTTGCCTGATCATGGCCTTTGCCGATCTTCGCTTCTTCCGCTGGCAGAACCTGATGATCATCCTGCAGGATGCGTCCATCTTCATGGTTCTCGCCATGGGCATGACCCTGGTGATCACCGGCCGCGGAATCGACCTCTCGGTCGGCTCGATTGCGGCGCTCTCCGCGGTGATCATGGCCATGCTGATCAAGGATGCCGGGTTCAACGTCTTCGTCGGCATGGCGGTCGCCCTCCTGGTGGGCGTCGCCTGCGGTTCGGTGAATGGCTTCGTCGTCACCAAGCTGCGCGTGCCCGATCTCATCGCCACCTTGTCGACCGATCTCGTCTTTCGCGGGCTGGCGCTCGTCCTTGCCGCCGGCATGGTGCTGGCGAGGTTTCCCGAGCCGCTGACCTGGATCGGGCGGGGACGCATCCTCGACCTTCTTCCGGTCGCCGCCGTGATCGGGGTCTTCGCGATCGCGGTCGGCTACGTTCTGTACCGGTACACGCCGCTCGGCCGCTACGCGGTGGCGATCGGCGGCAACACCGAGGCCGCGTTCCTCACCGGCATCGATGTCCACCGGCACAAGGTCTACCAGTACATGCTGCTGGGCGGCCTTGCCGGCCTTGCCGGCATTCTGCTCACCGGCCGTCTCAACGCGATACAGGCGACCGCCGGGATGGGGCTGACCCTTCACACGATCGCCGCCGTCGTGGTCGGCGGCACGTCGCTGTTCGGCGGCCGCGGATCCATGACGGGCACGCTGGTCGGCGTGCTGCTGCTGTCCATGGTGGTCAACGCGCTGGTCATGCTGCGGCTGGACTTCTTCTGGCAGCAGGTCGCGGCGGGCCTCATCATCATCACTTCCGTCGCCTTCTACGCGGCCCTGCAGGATCCGAGCACGGGGGGTCTGTCCGGGCTGCTCCGACGCGCACGCAGCGGGCGCCATTGACCGCCGCATCCTCAACGAACCCATACTCGAGCAACGACAGGGAGAACCAATCATGCGAACGAAAACCCTTATCGCAAGCGTTGCGGGCCTCGCCCTTTGCGCCGCGGTCGCCGAGGCGCGCGACGTCCCGGCGCTGGCCGACATGGAAGGTTCCGGCGCGGACGGTTACTGGGAGTACTACGAAGTTACCGATGAAGCGACGCTGGCCGCATTCCAGGAGATCGTCGGCAAGCCCGGCGAGACGATGGCGAACCCTCCGGCCGAGCCGGTCACGATCGCCTTCATCTATCCGAGCCAGGACGTGTCGGACTTCTGGCTGCGCAACTACCAGGCGATGATGAAGCGCCTCGAGGAGATGGGCATTCCCGCCAAGGACACGCAGTTCGCCTCGGATGTCGGCGATCACATGATCCAGGCGACCTACACGGACCAGGTCGAGCAGGAGGACTTCGATTACGTCGTCTTCGGCCCGACCGAGCTCAAGGTACAGCAGGACAACATCAAGCGGCTGATCGACAAGCCGGACACCGAGGTGATCGTCTGGAACTTCACGGTGGTGCCGCAGGCCTGGGGCAGCACGCAGCCGCTCGCCTACCTCAGCTTCTCGCACCTCGCCGGTGCCCTCATCATGTGTGACTACGTCCTCAAGAAGCTCGGCACCGAGTGCACGATGGCGCTGGTGCGCGGCATTCCCGGCGCGATCGACGATCAGCGTTCGGGCGGGTTCAAGGACTGCGTGACCAGCCAGAGCAACTGGCAGGTCGCGTACGAGCACGTCGGCATGTTCGAACGCGAGCGCGGCTATACCGGAACGCAGCAGATCCTGCAGGCGTATCCGGAGGTCGAGCTCATCCACAACGCCAACACCGCAATGGCGATGGGGTCGATCTCCGCGGTGCAGGAGGCGGGCAGCGACGTCAAGGTGACGGCCTGGGGCGGCACGGGCGACGAGCTCGAGGCGCTGCGCCACGGTGAGCTCTGGGCGACGCCGATGCGGATGAGCGACGATGTGGGCGTTGCGACCGCGGAGGTCGTGCGCGCGCACCTGGAGGGCCGTACCGACGACATCCCGCTCGTGAGTCTCGGCCGGATCACCATCGTGAGCGGCGAGACCGGGGCCGATGTCGTGGACGCGATGGAGCGTGAAGCCTTCCGATACACCGGCATCGGCACCTTGGAACGCTGAGGCGCCACGATCGATGAACCAGCCGCCCCGTTCCGTGCGGAGTGACGCGCCTTTGCTGGAAATGCAGTCGATCTCGAAGCATTTCGGCGGTGTCATGGCGGTCGCCGGCGTCAGCCTGCACCTCGATGCGGGCGAAGCGCTCGCGATCGTCGGCGACAACGGCGCCGGCAAGTCGACCCTCATCAAGGTTCTCACCGGCGTCCACGTGCTGGACGAGGGCGAGATCCGCATGGAGGGGCGGCCGGTCTCGATCACGAACAAACGGCAGTCACGCCACCTCGGCATCGAAGCGGTCTACCAGGATCTGGGTCTGGTCGATTCCCTCGATGCCGCGGGCAACGTCTTCCTGGGCCACGAGCTCAAGCGCAAGGTCCTCGGCCTCAACTTCCTCGACAACGACCGCATGGCGAGGGAGGCGGCGCGGGTGCTCAAGGAGGAGGTCGGCATCGAGCTGGAGGACATTCACGTCGCCACCCATCACCTTTCGGGGGGCGAGCGCCAGGCGGTGGCGATCGCCCGGGCGATCTATGCCACCGACCTCAAGATCCTCGTCATGGACGAGCCGACCGCGGCGCTGGGTCCCGAGGAGACCCGCAACACCCTCGCGCTGATGCAGAACCTCAAGCAGCAGGGCATCGCGCTCATCGTCATCAGCCACAATCTCGATCATGTCTTCCAGGTCGCCGACCGGGTCATGGTGATGCGCTCCGGCCGCTCGGTCGCGACCCTGGACCGCCGGACCGCGACCAAGCAGGACGTCCTTGCCTACATCGTCGATGCGGTGGACACGGAGGCGGCCTGACGGAATCTGCCGTTGCGCGTTGGAACGCAGAGCCACGTCCGACTCGGGCGGGCGTGGCGACTTTCCTCCTCGCGTCCCCCCGTCCGGTCCGATCAGGGGGTCATGGGCCCCGCCCAGCGGTTGAGGCCGACGTCGCGCGAGGCGGCGCGGAGGTACATCTCGCGGTAGTAGGGGTGGAGCTCGGCGGCTGCGGCGGCGGTTCGGGCGAGCTCGCGCCGGTGCTCGGGGACGAGGGCGCGCACCTCTTCCTTGAGGGCCTCCTCGTCGACGGTGAGGATCCGGCCGTTCTCGCAGACGACCCGGCCCGCCACCATCGTCATCACCACCGAGGAGCCGTTCTCGGAGAAGACGAGCTGGCGGCGAAGGTCGTTGAGCGGGGTGAACGCGATGGTGTCGAGGTCGACGAGGATGAGGTCGGCCTCGTAGCCGGGGACGAGGGCGCCGACGCGGTCCTCGAGCCCCATGCCGCGCGCGCCGCCCCGGGTGAGGCACCGGAGGAGCTCGGGCGCGGTCGGCCAGTTCCGGTACTCCGGGTCCGCGATCTTGTGGACAAGCCCCGCCGCCTTGGCCACGCCCCACATGTTCGCGCTGTCGTCGACGGTGGCCTCGTCCGTCCCGAGGCAGATCGGCACCCCGGCCGACCGGAGCCGACGGAACGGCATGATCCCGCTCCCGATCTTCTGGTTGCTGATGGGGTTGTGGGCGACCGTGCAGCCGGATGCGGCGAGGAGCTCGATGTCCTCGTCGTCCACCCAGACGGCGTGGATCACCATCATCCGGGGGGTGAGGACGCCCGCGTCGTGGACGTAGCGGATGAGGGACTTGCCGTACTTCTCCTCGCCGAGCACCCGCTGGAGCTTCGTCTCGAGGATATGGACGTCGTAGGGGATCCGGTGCCGCTCGCTGAGCTCCGACAGGATCTGGAGGTACTCCGGGGTGACCCGTTGGGGCGCAGAGCATGAGACGGCCGTGCCGAGCCTTCCGTCGCAGGCCCCGTTCCAGCGCTCGATGAACCCGGTGTAGAGCTCGGTCAGCTCTTCGGTCGATTGCCGGGGGGTCTCGGCCATGCGCCGGCGGATGTCGTCCGGGAGGATGTCGTGGAGAAAGGGGTACTTCTCGTACTCGACCACGTTCGGCTGGTCGATGGTGACGACGGCGCGCATCCCGCTCTCGACGTACGCCTGCATCAGGCCGTCGATGGCCTCCTCGGTCGCGCGCGGGTTGTAGAAGGCGTCGTCGTGGACGGCGGTTACCCCGAGCTTCAGCATCTCGACCGCGCCCAGCATCGTGCGCACGTGATTGAGGTGGGGCGAGGGCGGCTCGTCGCTGAAAGGCGGGACCTCGTGGAGCATGAAGATCTCGAGCGGCGCGTCGTCGGTCGCGCCCTTGAGGAAATTGCCGGGGGAGTGAACGTGGCCGTTGACGAGGCCCGGCATCGCGAGGAGGCGGTCGGCCGGGATGATTCGCAGGTCCGCCCCCTCGTTCGAGATGTCGAGGTCCGGCCCGATGTCGGCGATCCGGCTGCCCCGGACGAGGATGTCCGCCCGCGCGAGCTCCGTGTCGTCGTCGTCCATCGTGAGGACGCGGGCGTTTCGAATCAGGATCGACATGGCCGCCTCCAATAACCTGATGACGGGCAGGTAGCGTAACGGTATCCCATTGACGGGACGGAGCAGGGGGATTTCAAGCGCCTGCAAATCAGACACAATCTCGGGATCGGTCGGAGGGGGCTCCGTCGTTGGCTCCGCGACGGTCGCTTTCACTAGTGTCCCAACGTTGGACTGCCGTTCGGTTGTAACCATATGATAAGATTATTATTTTCTTCGTCTAGAGGAGTTTTAGACTTGAATCTCGCCAGTCGGTCCCGCACGGTCAGGCCGTTTCCGCGCCCACAGGACGG
>JAJECB010000240.1 GCA_022822245.1 Gammaproteobacteria bacterium | reverse complement strand
TGTCGTGCGCCAGCATGGCGGAGGCCGCCATCTGCTGTTCGGGGCGGAGGTCGCCTTGAAACGACACCGAAAGGGACGTCCCGGAGAATCGTTGGTCGTCGATCGCGGGCTCGATGCCGAAACGCCGCAGCAGGTCTTCGGCATCGTCCAGACATCCCCGAGGAAGCCTGACGAACTTCGGGCCATCCTCCACGTAGTCGACGATACTCGGCGTGCCGTAAGTGGGAAGGCGCATGGCCTGCGCACGGTAGAACTCGGGGTTCTGAAACGCCGCCACGCGCATCAACCGGGCGATGATGCCGGGAGGGAGATCCTGCCTCGCGATGTAGAGGCCGTCGCCCAGCACGATCTCGACGGCTTCGGGAAGGGGGCCGGTCACCGGCGGGTCGCGGGGCCGGCGCGACGGCGGCGCCTTCCACGGGGCAGAGACGAGCAGATCGTCTGTTTCGACCGCCTTCACGCCCAGAACGCGGCCCTCCTCCTCCGCCTCGGCGACGAGCGATTCCGCCCTGCTTGCCGGCACCCGGCCGAGCTGCGAGAGGTACGCCCACTGGTCGGCAAACGGATTGAGGTCGGTATCGACGAATACGCTGTTGCCGGACTTTCGCGGCCCGCCTTGCAGCGGCAGGGCGATCAGGTTGCCGAATCCGCCGTGCGGCAACGTGTCCTGGCTGGGAAAGAACCGGTCATAGGAACGGAATCCGAGGTCGGGCCGACCGTCCATCGTCTCGGTGAGCAGCAGCGCGCCCAGCCGGCGCGCGAGACCCGCCGCCACCGCGGTGTCGAAGAACAGCCAGACATGACCGCCGTTCCCCGACCTCGACCGTTCGAGCGCCGCGGGCACGCCCCGCCGGGTGCAGGTCGCCAGATAGGCGGAGGCGTCGTCCCCCCAGGTCTTGCCGTCGAAGTCGACGGCGAGGAGATGACAAGTCTCGTCGAGCCGCATGGGGTAGAGGCCCATCGTGAAGGGGGCGCCCGCACCGTCCGCCCCGGTCAGGTGCCAGCGGACCACGTCGTCGGTAACCGGCAGGAATTGCCGGTTGGGGCAGACGGCGCACTTGATTCTTGGCTTCTCGCACACCCCGGGCCGCCACTCGTTGGCGCACGCCGGGGCGTAGCCGGACTTGCCGGTGCGCAGGCTCTCGAAGCGGCGCGGATAGACGTCCTCGCGCCCCCGGAAGAGGGAGCGGAACAGGGCGATCTTGCTATCGGCGGGGGAGCCGCCATGCACCCCCGCGGTTTCGTTCACGTGGACTTCGGACACTGTCGTTCACCCGATCTCGCGGAGGAAAGCTCCTCGGGCGGGTCCGCCCGCGCTTACCGGTCGGGGACGAACGGCTGGCCGAGGCAGGCCGGCGTGTTGACCTTCGTGAGGATCCGGTTCCCGGAGATCACCACCAGCGCGGCAATGGTGATGAGGTAGGGCAGCGAGGCGAGGAACTGGGGAGCGATGTTGATGCCGATCCCCTGCACGTAGAGGCCCATGATCCAGACCGTGCCGAAGAGATAGGCGCCGACCGCGACCCGGCGGGGCGCCCAGGTGGAGAACACCACGAGGGCGAGGGCGATCCAGCCGCGCCCTGCGGTCATGTTCTCGATCCACTGGGGGGTGTAGACGAGCGAGAGGTAGCCGCCGGCGAGGCCGGCGGTGGCTCCGCCGAAGGCGATGCAGCCGTAGCGCACCGCGATCACGTTGTAGCCGAGGGCGTGGGCGGAGTGGTGGTTGCCGCCGGTCGCCCGGATGACGAGGCCGAGCCGGGTGCGGGCGAGCACCCACGCGACGAGGACGGTGAGCGCGACCGACGCGTAGACGATCACGTCCTGGCCGAAGATCACGGGGCCGACGAGGGGGAGGTCGCTCAGGCCCGGAACGTGGATTGGCTGGAGCTTGACGCCGGGGAGGCCGGTGAACGCCTCGCCGATGAGCCCCGAGAGCCCGAGTCCGAACAGGGTGAGGGCGAGGCCCGTCGCCACCTGGTTGGAGATGAGGGTCTGGGTCAGGAAGGCGAAGATGAGGGAGAGGCCCACCCCCGCCCCCACCGCGGCGATGACGCCGAGCAGCGCCGAGCCGGACACGTAGGCGACCGCGAAGCCCCCGATCGCCCCCATGATCATCATCCCTTCGACCCCGAGGTTGAGCACCCCCGAGCGCTCCGCGACCAGCTCGCCGATGGCGGCGAGGAGCAGCGGGGTCGCCGCGGCGATGATCGTCATGAGGACCGCTTCGAGTCCGGTCATCGGCCGGGCCCTGGACCGGTCCGGGAGAGCCGGGCGGCGCGGCGGTGCGGCGGGGACGCGGTTCCGGCTTCTCCGCCCGCGGCGGGAAGGGCGACGCGAATTCCGCGATCGGGTCGAGTCATCTCCGTCATGCTCCCGTCGAAGCCGCCGCGCCGCGCCTTCCCACCCGGATCCGGTACCGGATGAGCGTGTCGCAGGCGAGGATGAGGAACAGCAGGGTGCCCTGGAACACCTGCGCCGTCTTGTCGGAGATCCTGAGCTCGACCTGGGCCGCCTCTCCGCCGAGGTAGCTGATGCCGAGCACGATGCCCGCGAGCAGCACCACGATGGGGTTCAGCCGACCGAGGAACGCGACGATGATCGCGGTGAAGCCGTAGCCGGGCGAAATGATGGGCTGGAGCTGCCCGACCGGCCCCGCCACCTCGCAGATCCCGGCGAGCCCTGCGAGCCCTCCCGAGAGGGCGAAGCAGAACCACACCGTGCGCGGGCGCGAGAACCCGCCGAAGCCGCCCGCCCGAGGGGATTCGCCGCTCACCCGGATCTCGAAGCCCTTGAGAGTGCGGGACATGAACACGAACAGCACCACCACCGCGACGACCGCGAAGACCGCGCCGAGGTGCACGCGCCCGACGCCGAGAGTGGGGAGCACGTGCCAACCCGCGAGGTCCGCCGACTCGGGGAAGTTGAAGCCGTGGGGGTCCCGCCAGGGACCCCGCACCAGCCAGTCGAGAAGGTACTGCGCGACGTAGACCAGCATCAGGCTCGTCAGGATCTCGTTCACCCCGAACCGGTTGCGGAGGAAGGCGGGGACGGCCGCCCAGGCCATTCCGCCCGCGACCCCGAGCAGCAGCATCGCGACGAGCGCCACCGGAGACTGCCACTCGGGCACGAGGACCGGAATGGCGGCTCCCGCGAGCGCGCCGGCGACGAGCTGGCCCTCCGCGCCGATGTTCCAAAGGTTGGCCCGGAAGCACACCGCGAGGCCGACCCCGATGAGGACGAGCGGGGCGGTCTTGACGACCAGCTCCTCGATCGACCACACGCTCATCACCGGCTCGATGAAGTACACGTAGAGGGCGTGGAAGGGGTCGAGCCCCCGCGCGGAGAAGACGATCCCGCCGGCGAGGACGGTGAGCGCGATCGCGATGAGCGGCGAAGCGACGACCATCGTCCGGCTCTGCTCCGGCCGCCGCTCCAGCGTCAGCCTCACGCCCGCATTTCCTCCACCCGCTCCCGGCCGCCCGTCTCGTGCGCCCCGGCCATGAGCAGGCCGACGCGTTCGCGGTCGATGGACCGGGCCGGGAATGCCTCGGAGAGCTCGCCGCGCGAGATGACCGCGATGCGGTCCGCGATCTCGAAGATCTCGTCGAGGTCCTGGCTGATCACGAGCACCGCGGCGCCCGCCCGCGCCATGTCGACGAGGGACTGGCGGACAAGGGCCGCCGCCCCCGCGTCCACCCCCCAGGTCGGCTGGTTGATGACCACCACGCGCGGGTCACGGTCAAGCTCCCGCCCGACGACGAACTTCTGAAGGTTGCCGCCCGAAAGAGCGCTCGCCTCCGGGTTCTCGCGGCTCGTCCGGACGTCGAAGCGGCCGTTGACGCGATCCGCGACGGTCAGGGTCCGGGATCGATCGACGAATCCCCGGCTGACCATTTCGCGGTCGCTCGTGTGCCGGGTGAGGAGCACGTTGTCCGCGAGCACGAAGCTCGGTATCGCGCTGTGTCCGAGTCGTTCCTCCGGGACGAAGGCCGCCCCGAGCCGCCGGCGGGCGGTGACCCCGTCCCGCCCGCACCGGGCGCCGGCGATTCCGACCGCGTCCGGCGCCGTCGCGAGCCGCTCTCCGGAGAGGGCCTCGAAAAGCTCCGACTGCCCGTTCCCCGCGACCCCCGCGATCGCGACGATCTCGCCCGCCCGCACGTCGAGGGACACTGATCGGAGGGCGACTCCGAACGGACCGCCGGCGGGGAGGGAGAGGTCCGAGACCGCGAGCATCACCGGCCCGTCGCTCGCGTGCGCCTCGGTGCTCACGGTGTGGACGTCCGCCCCCACCATCAGCCGGGCGAGCGAGGCGGCCGTCTCGACCTCGGGATCCACCTCCGCCACCACCTTTCCGAGTCTGAGGATCGTCGCGTCGTGACAGAGCTGCTTCACTTCCTCGAGCCGGTGCGAGATGTAGAGCACCGCGCGGCCTTCCCCCGCGAGCCGACGGAGGGTGACGAAGAGCTGCACGCCTTCCTGCGGGGTGAGCACCGCCGTCGGCTCGTCCATGATGAGCAGGCGCGGCTCCTGGAGGAGGCAGCGCACGATCTCGATGCGCTGGCGTTCGCCGACCGAGAGGTCCGCGACAAGGGCAGTGGGCTCGAGAGGCAGGCCGTACTCCGCCGACACCCGTGCGACCCGCTCGCCGAGCGCCGCGAGGTCGAGCCGGCCGGGCGTCGCGAGCGCGATGTTCTCTGCTACCGAGAGGGCTTCGAAGAGGGAGAAGTGCTGGAACACCATGCCGATCCCGA
>JAJECB010000370.1 GCA_022822245.1 Gammaproteobacteria bacterium | reverse complement strand
CTCGGCCCTGCGCTCCCGCTCCGCCGCCGAGCGGTTCGACAGCAGCTCCAGCGGACCGACACCGGGCAGGCTGTGCTGCGCCACCCAGACGTTCTCGCGCACGCTCATGCGCTTGTAGATGCGCAGGTTCTGGAAGGTCCGCGCGATGCCGTGGCGGACGATCCGGGCCGGCGGGCTCCCGCTGATGTCCGCGCCGCGCAGCAGGACGCGGCCGGCATCCGGCGCATGGACGCCGGTGATCACGTTGAAGAGCGTCGTCTTGCCCGAGCCGTTGGGGCCGATCAGGCCCAGCACCTCGCCGTCCGCGACCGCGAGGTCGAGGTCCTCCAGCGCGGCGACGCCGCCGAAGGCGCGGCTCAGGCGCTCAACGCTCAGCACGGAGCAGACCCCGCCAGCGTGCGCCGAGCCAGTGTACGGCGGCTTCGTCCAAGAGCCCGCGCGGGCGCACGATGAGCAGCACGGCCACCAGGCCGCCGAAGACGATCATGCGGTAGCCCGAGATCGCGCGGATCGATTCCAGCAGGCCGATGTCGATGGCGACGCCGATGAGCGGCCCGAAGGCCGTCCCCAGCCCGCCGATCAGGCCGTAGGCCAGGCCGTGCACGCCCAGCATGACGTTGAAGATCTTTGGCTCCACGTAGGTGGCGAGGTGGGCGTAGAGGGCGCCGCCGATACCGGCGACGACGCCGGCCATGACGACGGCCAGGATCTTGTAGGCGTTGACGTTGAGCCCCTGCATCTCCGTCAGCATCGGGTCCTCGCCGATCATGCGGAAGATGGCGCCAAGGCGGGAGCGCTCCAGGATCAGGAAGCCGATGAGGACCACGGCGAGCAAGCCGTAGATGATCAGCAGGTACTCGAAGTCCGAGACGTTGCTGTCGTAGATCGCGCGGATGTCGCGGAAGCCGTCTGAGCCGTCGGGGCCCACCAGCTCGCCGTCGATCTCGACCTGGTAGCGGAAGATCTCGAAGATGAGCCGAACCATCTCGGCGAACGCGAGGGTGCCGATCGCGAAGAAGAGCCCCCGCATGCGCAAGGTCGGCCACGCGAGCAGGAACGCCGCCGCACCCGCCACCGCCGCCCCCCACACGAGTCCTGGCCAGAACCCCCAGCCCCACATGGCCGTCGCGATGCCCGACGCATAGGCCCCGATCGCGAAGAACGCCTGCTGGCCGAAGGAGATCTCGCCGGTCAGGAGCAGGATGTACGCCGACAGGGCGATGAACGAGATCATCCCGATGTTGGAGAGGACCTGGATGAGATACTCGTCCATGGTCGCCTATACCCGGCGCTCGGCGAGCTGGCTTCGCACCGTCTGGCGCTGCGCGAAGAGCCCGCCCGGCCGGAAGACGAGGAAGGCGAAGAGAACCCCGTACGAAGCGAGGTCCCGGTACTCGGTGCCGAGGTACCACCCGCAATGGGCTTCGATGATCCCGAGCAGCAAGCCGCCCGCGATGGCCCCCGGGATCGACCCCATGCCGCCGAGGGTCATCGCGATGAGTCCCTTGAAGGTTGCCCAGAGCCCGAAGTAGGGGGTGATCTGCTGGTCGCCGGCCGCGATGAGGTAGCCGGCGACCCCGCCGATCGCGGAGGCGAGGGCGAACGCCGCGAACAGCACGAGGCCGGTGTGGTTGCCGACGAAGGCGGCGGCGGCCGGGTTCCGGGAGACGGCGCGCAGGGCGAGCCCGAAGCGGGTCCGGAACAGGAACAGGTGCAGCGCGATGGTGATCGCCGCCGCGCAGGCGAACATGACGACGTGGTCGCCGCGGATGAAGAACTCTCCGAACTCGACGGCAAAGTCCGCGAGTGGCGGGAACGGGTACGTCCGCTCCGGAAAGACGACGGTGACGATCTCCTCGAGCTGCATCCAGATCGCGAAGCTCGAGACCATCGAGGCGAGGGCCGCCCCCCGGCGGATCGCCCAGAAGCACATCCGCTCCACGTACAGTCCGGCGAGCACTGCCCCGGCCACGGTGGCGACCGCGACGGCAAGGAGCCCCGCCTCGAACTCCACGTACAGCAGGGTGCCCGCGAAGATGCCGAGCATGATCGACGGGCCGTAGGAGAGGTTGAGGCGCCGCATCACCCCGAAGATCAGGGTGAAGCCGATCGCGAGCAGCGAGTAGGACGAGCCGACGAAGATGCCGTCGAGGGTGTTCTGGACGAAGTCGACGATCACCGGTCGACCTGCATGGGTCCGCCGCCCTCGGGAGGAGGAGGGCTCCTCGGGTCAGACCTCTGCCCCGAGATAGGCCCGCTTGATGACCTCATCTTCCTCCATCTCGCCCGGGACGCCATCGAAGACCACCTGGCCCTGCTCGATGAGATAGAAGCGGTGGGCGACCTGGAGGGCCATGTGCGCATTCTGCTCGACGAGGAAAATCGTGGTGCCGTCGTCGTTGAGCTCGCGAATGATCCGGAAGATGTCCGCCACGATGAGGGGCGCGAGACCGAGGGACGGCTCGTCCATCAGGAGGAGCTTCGGCCGGGCCATGAGGGCGCGGGAAATGGCGAGCATCTGCTGCTCGCCGCCCGAGAGGGTGCCGGCATTCTGGGTGGAACGCTCGTCGAGTACGGGGAAGCGCGCGAACATCGCCTGCACGTCGCGGTCGACATTGGCGGAATCGTTGCGCGCGAACGCGCCCGCACGCAGGTTCTCCTCCACCGTCATGTCCGGAAAGACCAGCCGGTTCTCGGGCACGAGGGCGATGCCCCGCTCGACGATATGGCGAGGCGCCCGCCCCGCGATCTCCTCTCCCCGCAGGGTGATGGAGCCCCGGCGGGGCTTGAGGATCCCGGCGATGGTCATCATCAGGGTGGTCTTGCCGGCCCCGTTCGGGCCGAGGAGACAGGTGATCTCGCCGTCCGCGGCGGCGAGGTTCACCCCCTTGAGCGCTTCGATGTTGCCATAGGCGGTGGCGACGCCGCTGACGTTGAGGAAGGATTCGCTCAAGCGGGGGCTCCTCCTTCGTCGTCACCGTCTTCCGAGTGCCCGAGATAGGCCTCCTGCACGGCCTGGTTCTGCTGAATCTCGGTCGGAGTCCCCTCCGCGATCTTGCGCCCGAAGTTGAGCGCCGCGATGCGGTGGGTGATCCCCATCACGAGCTCCATGACGTGCTCCACGAGGAGAATCGTGATGCCCTGCTGCTCGTTCAGCCACCGCAGCCGCTCATCCAGGAGCCGCACTTCCTCGAGGTTCATGCCCGCCGCCGGCTCGTCCAGCAGGAGGAGCTTCGGGCGGGCGGCAAGGGCGCGGGCGAGCTCGAGGCGCCGCTGTTCGCCGAACGCGAGGCTGCCCGCGAGTTCGTCGCGCTTGTCTGCGAGCCCCGAGAACTCGAGCTGCTCCTCGACCGATGCGCGCTGGCCCCGGTTTCCCGACAGCCAGCGCGAGATGAAGCCTTCCGCCCGCACGGTTGCCTCTCCGTTCTGGGCCACCCACAGGTTCTGCCAGACGGTGAGGTCGGAGAAGAGGCGGATATTCTGGAAGGTTCGGGCGATGCCGGACCGCAGGGCGACGTGTGGCGGGCTGTTCGTGATCTCCGCCCCCTCGAATGCGACGCTGCCCGCGGTGACCGGGAACACCCCGCAGATGAGGTTCACGGTCGTGCTCTTGCCGGAGCCGTTGGGTCCGATGAGGCCGAAGATCTGACCCTCCTCCACGGTGATGTCGAGGCCGTCCACGGCGCGTACGCCCCCGAAGTGTTTCGTGAGGGCGCGCAGCTCAAGCACGGTCGCGTTCTCCGACCCGGAACAGCCTCCCGAGCGTTCGGGTGGCCCGGGCGTCGATGAAACCGGAGGGACGCACGTTCATCGCGAGCACGATGAACGCGCCGAAGAGGAGGTTTCGCCAGTCTCCGAGGAAGCGCAGCCCTTCGACCAGGAACCCCTGGACGAAGAGCACCGCGACCAGTGTCCCGAATACCGACCGGAGCCCCCCGAGGAGCGGATAGGTGATGGCGAAGGTAGCCATCAGGACCCCGAAGTTGAGGTGCTCGATGTGGGTCGTGTAGTGGGCGTAGATCGCGCCTCCGAGCCCCGCGATGAGCCCCCCGATGGTGAACGCGGTCACCTTGACGACCGTGAGGTTGATTCCGACCGACTGGGCCGCGAGCTCGTCCTCCCCGACCGCGCGCAGTACCGATCCGATCCGGGAGCGGTCCATCCACCACAGGACGGCCATGATGATGACGACCCAGACCCACACGAAGATGGCGACCTCGAGGGTCGTCCACCCGTTCTCCGGGAAGAAGCGGATCTGCCGGAACCCTTCGCCGCCGAGCGGGCCGATCTGGAATTCCCCGCGGCTGATCTGGTAGTCGAAGTTGAACCAGAAGAGCCGGACGAACTCGCCGAAGGCGAGGGTCGCCACCGTGAACATGAGGCCCTTCACCCGTAGCGCCGGGAACCCGATGATGCACGCGAGGGCCCCCGTGACGAGGCTCCCCGCAATCATTGCGGGGATGATGTGCCACTCCCCGAGCACCGTCAGCATCCCCGCGATGTATGCGCCGACCGCGAAGAATCCGGCCTGGGCCATGGTGACCTGGCCGGTCAGGATGATGACGTACGCGGAGAGCCCGAGGATGGTGTGGACCCCGAAGAGCTGAACGAGGCCCCAAATGAAGTCCATGGCTGGCGAACCCCTCCCGCTCAGCGCCTGGCGGTACGCGCCGTGCCGCACGCCGGGCGGACAGCGGTGCGCTCCCGTCCGGAGACGAGGTGGATTCCGAAGCCTCCGCGGACGTCGTCCACCGCGTCTACTCGTGTCTCGCCGCGGTTCCGAAAATACCGCCGGGGCGGAACGCGAGGAACGCGAAGAGCAGCAGCATCACGTACATGTCGCGTTCGGTGACGCCGCGGACGAGCTGGAACGTGTTTTCCAGCGCCCCGATCAGCAGCCCGCCTACGATGGCCCCGGGAATGCTCCCGAGCCCCCCGATGACCGCTGCGATGAGGCCCTTCACGGTGACCGGCACGGTGAGGAGCGGAGAGAGGATGCCGACCGAAGCACCGACCATCGCCCCCGCGATGCCGCCGATGACCCCGGCGATGACGAATGTGGTCGAGTTCGTTCCCTGCACGCTCATGCCGCAAAGCTGTGCCGCGACCGGTTGCTGGGCAACCGCCCGGGTCGCCATGCCGAGCTTTGTCCGATAGAGGACGTAGAGCAGGAAAGCCGTCGCGAGGACGCACAGTCCGAACACGAACATCAGGTCGCCCCGCATCCCGAAGTCGCCCCATTCCAGCATGACGTCGTCGAACAGGGCCGGATACGGCTGTGGCATGCCTTCCGTGGCGTGGACGATCACCTCCTCGAGAAACAGCAGCATGCCCACCGTGGCAAGCAGCGACGCGAGCGGCGCCCCCGACGGGATGTACCGGAAATTGCAGATATAGACGAGGTAGCCGAAAACCCCCGCAGAGACTGCCGATATGGCATAGGCGAGCGGGGCCGGCAGCGGAATCTGCGTACCGACCCCCCAGCTCAGGTAGGCGCCGGCAAGGGCGGTAGCTGCGTAGGCGAGGTTGAGCTTGTCCATCACCCCGAAGATCAGGGTGAAGCCGATGGCGATGATTGCGTAGGTGGCCCCGAACAGGATGCCGTCCACGATGGTCTGGATGTAGTCAAGAGGCGTCCATCCGAAAATCTCGATTTCCATCATGACGCGACTCCTCGTCTCCGGGCTGCCTCAGGTCCCCGGGAAGGGGGGGCCGGGCCCGGTACCGGCCCGGCCCCCTTGTCGTCCGAAGCGGCTAGCTCGCGCTCGGGTCGTGCAGCACCGCCCACTGGCCATCCTGGGCATGCACGTAGAGGTAGGGCTTGGTCGCCTCCCCGTCCATCTCGCGCATGATCGTCCCGATGAGGCCGCTGGTGGTCTCGAGCTTCGCGAGCCCGTCGCGAATCTTCCGCCGGTCCTCCTGCACCGAGTCCGCGGTGGCCATGATCCCTTCGGACTCGATGACCTGCGTGAGGACCTCGACGATCTCCCACGCCGCGGCGCTGTGGAGATCGGCCGATCCGCCCTTCTCGTCGGTGAGCTTCGCGACGAGCTTGGCCCGATCGGTGACCGGCGCGAAGCTGCTCGGGATGATGATCCCTTCCGCCGCCTTCGAGCACCCCTGGAGGGTCTCCATGCTCGAGGAGCTGGTGAGGCCGATCATCAGCTTCGGCCGTACCCGCTGGCGGTTCATCTCCTTGAGGACCCCGCAGAGGGTGAAGGGATGCGAGGAAATGGCCACGAAGTCGGGCTTGGCCTTCTTCATCTCCCGCACCTGCTGGGTGAAGTTCGTGTCCGCGAGCAGCCACTTGGCGAAGCCCTTGACCTCGAAGCCGGCCTCCTTGGCCCGGGTGTCCATCACCTTGTACCAAGTGAAGCGCGAGTGGGCGAAGTCCTCTTCCACCCCACCGAACATCGTCTGGAGGTCCGGATAGTTCTCCTTCACCCAGAGGAACAGGGTGCGGTACATCTCGTTCTCGTTGGGCACGTTGCGGAACGCCCACTCCGAGATCTTCGCGAGGCCGCCCTTGATCGCGGTGTCGGTGAAGACCGGGATCTGGAGGCCGGAGTCGCCGGCGTCGTCAACGTCGCGCTGGAGGATGCCGAAGAGGGGTTCGGCCACGTTCGAGCAGGTCGGCCCGACCGCGACGAGGGCGTCCGAGCTCGCGATCTTGCGAAGGACGGAGATGCCTTCCTCGGCGTTGCAGCGGTCGTCGTCGAAGCTCATCTCGATCATGGCCATGGTGCCGTCGCCGAGCTTGACGCCGCCCTGGCCGTTGATGTGCTCGACGGCTGCCTGCATGACCGCCTCGGTGTTGATGCCGAACGAGCGGACGACCCCCGACTTCGCGCCGAAGCCCGCAATCTTCACCACCCGATCGGCCGCGCTCGCCGGGCCGCTCGCGCCGAGCATCGACGCCACCGCCACGGCTGAAACGAGACTCAAGGTCACTAGTGTCCCAACGTTGGACTGCCGTTCGGTTGTAACCATATGATAAGATTATTATTTTCTTCGTCTAGAGGAGTTTTAGACTTGAATCTCGCCAGTCGGTCCCGCACGGTCAGGCCGTTTCCGCGCCCACAGGACGG